>JAZQWT010000189.1:0-4017 GCA_045632485.1 Acutalibacteraceae bacterium | reverse complement strand
GTAAAATAAATAATTAATCCCTACCGGAATCGGTAGGGATTTTTTTATGCTTGATTCAACTGTAAATCAATAAGTACCTTCCTCCACAGGAGTCTCTTTGATGAGTTTTACAATTCTGCTCGTACCCAGTCTTGTTGCACCGAGAGAAATGAATTTTTCTGCATCGTCCATTGTTTTGATTCCGCCTGCAGCCTTGATTTTCACTTTTTTATCAACGTGTTTTGCAAAAAGTGCAATATCCTCGAAGGTTGCACCGCCTGTTGAAAAGCCTGTTGAAGTTTTAATGAAGTCTGCCCCTGAAAGTGCAACAATTTCGCACATTCTGATTTTTTCTTCTTCAGTAAGAAGACAGGTTTCAATAATAACCTTGAGAATTTTATCCTTGCAGACTGATTTAATAAGTTTAATTTCATTCAGTACATCGTCAAAAAGACCGTCTTTCAGGTTACCGATATTGATTACCATATCAATTTCATCAGCACCGTTTTCTATTGCATTTTTTGTTTCAGAAGCTTTAACTTCCGGTGTGTTTGCACCATTGGGAAATCCGATAACAGTGCAGATTTTAACTCTGCCTTTTGCATATTCTGATGCCTGTTTTACATAACATGGCGGAATACATACAGATGCAGTTTTGTATGCAATTCCATCGTCGCAAATCTGTTTGATTTCATCCCATGTGGCAGCAGGAGAAAGTAAAGTATGGTCAACGTAAGAAAGAATTTTTTCAATATTCATTTTTTTCACCTCTCTTATAATATTATCATTTTTTTATAACTTTGTAAATATTTTTTATTGTGTTGCATTTATAAAAACAAAGTGATAAAATAAAATTGTAAATTTTTAATAAGGAGAGATAAATATGGGACTTATTAAAGCAGGAATAGGTGCAGTCGGCGGAGTACTTGCTGACCAGTGGAAAGAGTTTTTCTATTGTGATGCAATCGAAAACGATGTACTTATGGTAAAAGGACAGAAGCGTATCAGCGGACGTTCTTCAAATACTAAAGGCAGCGACAACATTATTTCAAACGGCTCAGGTATTGCTGTTGCAGACGGACAGTGTATGATTATCGTTGAGCAGGGCAAGGTTGTTGAAGTTTGTGCAGAGCCCGGCGAATTTACTTACGATTCATCAACAGAGCCCAGTATTTTTTCAGGCAGTCTGGGAGACTCAATCAAAGAAACATTTAAACAGGTAGGTAAGAGATTTACTTTCGGCGGAGATACAGGAAAAGACCAGAGAGTTTACTATTTCAACACAAAAGAAATTATGGGCAACAAATACGGCACAGTAAACCCCGTACCATTCAGAGTTGTTGATAATAACATAGGTCTTGATATTGATATTTCAATCCGTTGTAACGGTGAATACTCATACAAAATCGTTGACCCTCTCAGATTTTACACAAACGTATGCGGTAACGTAAGCGATGAATATGACAGAAGCGAAATTGATTCACAGCTCAAAACAGAACTTATGACAGCGCTTCAGCCTGCATTTGCAAAGATTTCTGCAATGGGCATCCGTTACAGTGCACTTCCCGGTCATACAGTTGAACTTGCAGATGCACTCAACGAAGTTCTTTCACAGAAATGGACAGAAATGCGCGGTATCAAAGTGTGGTCTTTTGGCGTTAACTCAGTAACAGCACCTAAAGAAGACGAAGATATGATAAAAGAACTGCAGAGAAATGCAGTTTTCCGCAATCCCACAATGGCAGGTGCACACCTTGTTGGTGCACAGGCACAGGCAATGCAGGATGCAGCAAACAATCAGGCAGGAGCAATGACAGGCTTTATGGGGATGGGCTTTGCACAGCAGTCAGGCGGAGTAAATGCACAGAATCTCTTCGCAATGGGTCAGCAGCAACAGGCTCAGGCTCCCGCACCGGCACCTGCAGCACCGGCAACAAACGGTTGGAAATGTGCTTGCGGAGCAACAAATCAGGGCAAATTCTGTGTTGAATGCGGTTCACCCAAGCCTGCAGAAGAAGGCTGGACTTGTTCCTGCGGTGCTGTGAATAAAGGCAAGTTCTGCCCCAACTGCGGCTCAAAGAAACCTGAAGGTGCACCTCTTTATCAGTGCGACAAGTGTGGCTGGAAACCCGATGACCCGAAAAATCCTCCCAGATTCTGTCCTGAATGCGGAGATGTTTTCGATTCAAATGATGCAAAATAAATTTAATCATACGGGGTGATAATATGTCATCAATTTTAGAGTATAAATGCCCTAACTGTGCATCTGATATCAAATTTGATTCAGGTTCACAGAAATTCAAGTGCGAAAGCTGTGATGCTTCGTTTACCGAAGAGGAACTCAATGCCATACATGACTTTGAGCAGAATTTCGGTGAAGAATCAAGCTTTAACTGGGAAAAAACAGATACAGACGCAGCTGAAATGTCAGGAATGAACGAATATATCTGTGAGTCTTGTGCTGCACATCTTGCGGTTGACGAAACAACTGCAGCATCGGAATGTCCTTATTGTGGCAGTCCCATAATTATGAATGGTAAGCTTGCGGGGATGAACACACCCGATTGCGTGATACCTTTCAGGCTTGATAAAAAAGCAGCAGGGGATGCTTTAAAGGCTTTCTGCAAGGGCAAACCTCTTTTACCTTCAAATTTTGTAAATGATAACAAAATCAAGGAAATGAAAGGTCTTTATGTACCTTTCTGGCTCTTTGACTGTGACGCTGATGCAAATATAGTTTACGATGCCACAAAAGTAAGAAGCTGGAGCGATTCAAACTATAATTATACTGAAACACGTCACTATAATGTTTACCGCTCAGGAAATATCGGTTTTGCTGATATTCCTGTTGACGGCTCATCCAAGATGGATGATGCTTATATGGATGGTGTTGAGCCTTATAATTACAGTGATATGACAGGGTTCAATCCCGGTTATCTTCTTGGCTATATGGCAGATAAATACGATGTTTCTGCAGAGGACAGCTTTCCTCGTGCAGAAACAAGGGTAAAAAACAGTACGGAAGATGCATTCCGTTCAACAGTTGTAGGTTATACGACTGTCACACCTAAAATGTCAAACATCAGAGCTGACAAGGGTAAATATAAATATGCACTTCTTCCCATCTGGATGCTTAACACAAAATACAACGGTGAGATTTATACTTTTGCCGTAAACGGTCAGACAGGTAAGGTTTCAGGCAGACTTCCCATTGACAAAAAGAAATTCTGGCTCTACTTTGCAGGTATTGCTGCTGCAATAATTGCAATCGGACAGTTCTTTGTCTTTTAAGGAGGTGCAGAGATGAAAAAGATTTTATCGATTATTTTAGTGATTTTTATTTTTGCACTTTTTACACCTACAGTGTTTGCACAGGGTGAGTATGTTGTTGATGATGCAGATCTGCTTACAGATGATATGGAAGCTACACTGACTTCGCAGATTTCATCAATAAATGAAACCTACAATATTGATGTTGTAATTCATACAACAATGTCAACAGACGGTGAAGAAATACACTCATATTGTGAGAATTTCTATCTCTCAAACGGTTATTCGGAAGACGGACTTGTTTTCGTTATAAACCTTAATAATAACGAAGTGGGTAATCGTGATTTCTACACCTATTATCAGGGCTCTGTGTATGATACATTCGGTGATGAGGCATATAACTCTGATTATGGTTATGTGAACGATGCAGTTCTGCCGTACCTTGCAAATGAAGAGTATTTTCAGGCTTTCCAGACGTATCTGAAACTTACTGAATCATATCTTTCAGGTGAGATAACTTACGATATCACTGACGATGAAGAGGTATTTGCAGGCGATTTTTACACAGACGGTGCAATAGTTGATTATCAGTCCGAACCGATGTCGCCCGTTGTAAAAGAAGTCATTGTAATTGTATTAGCTCTTGTTGTTGCATTTGTTGTAACTGCAATTATGAAAAGTAAAATGAATACCGCAGTTATCAAAAACGAGGCATCAGATTATGTGAAACAGGGAAGTATGAATGTTACACAACGTCTCGATGTTTTC
>JAZQWT010000188.1:0-5474 GCA_045632485.1 Acutalibacteraceae bacterium | reverse complement strand
ATAGTCAATTTCCTTTGTGATATAGTTTGTGCATGACTGTGTATTAAAACTCATTATTTTCATAATATGTACCTCATTTGTTTTCAAGAATTGCTACAACGATTTCAGGTCTGTTATTTATACGGAAAGGAAAATAACTGTTACCAAGTCCCCTGCTGACAACCATCTGCGTATCTTTTTCTTTATAAAGACCTGAATCGTACTTAGGCCACCACCCCTGTCCGGGTGCTAAGACTCCGCCTTTTCCGGGAAGCCTTATCTGTCCTCCGTGAGCATGACCTGTTAAAACAAGATTCATTCCGCAGGATGAAAAAACATCAATCATCTCTGCTCTGTGAGCAAGTAATACGGTATATGTGTTTTTATCACAGCCAAGATTTTCGATTGCGTTTTTTGTGTTTGTCCTGTCGTCTTCTCTCATAAAATCATCGAGAAATTTAGGGTCGTCAATACCTGCCAGAATTATTTTTTCGCCTGATTTTTCAATTTCCGTTTTTCTGTTACGAAGAATTGTAACACCCGCTTTTTCAAGACCTGTAAGAAGCTTTTCTCTGCCTACAACTTTAACATCATGGTTACCTGTTACAAAGTAAACAGGTGCAATTTCTGTTACTTCTTCTGCAAAAGCAAGTGTAACATCAATATCAGGCCTGTAGATATCTGCCATATCACCTGTCATCACAATTATATCAGGCTTTGCATCTTTGATTTTATTTATAAGTTTTTTATTCTTAAAGCCAAAAGTTGTGTTATGTAGGTCAGAAATCTGAACTATACGAAAATCAGAAAACGAAGAAGGAATGTCTTCGTCTCCGATAATAATTTCAGTTGTAACAATTGATTTATTTTCCCATCCGAGCCACAAATCAAAAGCAATAAAAACTGAAAGTACCACAATAAAGAAAGACATAATCTTCTTCGTTTTCATAAGTTTACCTCATTAAATTACAAATAAATCTTTGTATTATAAGAAAATATATTTGCAGATAAAGAGTACTGCAAGGATATAAAGCAAGGGGCTGATTTTAACTTTATCTTTTTTGCCGATGTTGCAGATAAGGTTGATAACAACATAAGAAATGATACCGATTGAAATACCTTCTGAAATGCTGTAGAACAAGGGCATTGCGATAACTGCAAGGTATGCAGGAATTGCTGAAGCATAATTATCTTCTGTAAGCTTGAGCTGTGTGATGTTGCTGAACATAAGGAAGCCTACAATGATAAGTGCGGGAGCTGTTGCAAAAGAAGGAATTGCAGTGAAGATAGGTGCGAACAACATTGAAACAAGGAAAAGAATTGCTGTTGTCATTGAAGTAAGACCTGTTCTGCCGCCTGCTGCAACACCTGCTGAAGATTCAACGAATGTTGTAACTGTTGATGTACCGAGAGCTGCACCTGCAGTTGTGCCGATAGCATCTGCGAGGAGTACGGGACGGATTTTGGGAAGTCTGCCATTTTCGTCAAGCATATCAGCCTTTGCACTTACACCGATAACTGTGCCGAGTGTATCGAACAAGTCAACGAAAAGGAATGCGAAAATAATTACGATAAATTCAAAAGGTTTAATTGCACTGAAATCAGCCTTGAAGCACTGACCTACAGTTTCGCCAAGTTTTGAGAAGTCAGTCATCTGGAAAGCAGGAATAAGTGAATAGAAGCCTGCATCAGGTGTAACTTCATAAAGACCTGTGAGCTGGCAGATAATACCGAGAAGCCATGTTGCAATAATACCGATAAGGATTGAGCCTTTTACTTTTTTGATATAAAGGATGCCCGTGATAAGTGTGCCGACAATTGCAAGTAATGCACAGATACCTGATGTTGTGAAGTTATCTCTGAATACTACGATTGAAACGAGTGTTGAATCGTTATTTACTGCAAGACCTGCATTCTGAAGACCGATAAACGCAATAAACAAACCGATACCAACTGAAACACCGTGTTTAAGTTCAAGAGGAATGCAGTTGAAAATTGCTTCTCTTACTTTAGTAAGTGAAAGAACGATAAAGATAAGACCTTCTACGAAAACTGCAAGAAGTGCAATCTGCCATGAATAACCCATTGTAAGAACAACGGTATATGCAAAATATGCATTAAGACCCATACCTGCTGAAAGAGCAAAGGGCATATTTGATGCAAGTGCCATACAGGCTGTTGCAATAAATGATGCAAGACAAGTTGCAAGAAGAACCGCAGTGCTGTCCATACCTGCATCACCGAGAATGCTGGGGTTAACTGCAAGGATATATGCCATTGTCATAAAGGTTGTGATACCTGCCATAACTTCTGTTTTGACATTGGTATTATTTGCTTTTAATTTAAAGAGCTTTTCTAACATAGTTATTATTCACCTTTCTCATCGTATTCTGCTATGTAGGGTAAGTTTCTGTAATGCTCGCCACAGTCAAGACCGTAGCCGATTACAAAATAATCAGGAATTGTAAACAAAGCAAGGTCTGCTTCAAAGGGTACAATTCTTCTTGACGGCTTGTCCAGCAAGGTAACCACTTTCAATGAAATAGGATTACGCGATTTAAGAAGTGCAACCACATCGTTAAGCGTTCTGCCTGTATCGATGATATCTTCAACAATAACAACGTGATAGTTGCTTACATCCTGTGCAAGGTCCATTGTTATCTGTACAAGGCCTGAAGATGTTGTTCCCTCGTAGTAACTTTTTGCACACATAAATCCGATTTCACAAGGAACCGTAATTTCACGGCACAAATCCGCCATAAAAACAAATGCACCTTTTAAAATGCTTACAAGCAGAATCGGTCTTCCGTCGTAAGAATCGCTGATTTGTTTTCCTGCTTTTTTGATTGCCTCGTCAATTTCTTCCTTTGTGATTATAACTCGTTTGATTTTGCTGTTATAATCACTGACGCTTATACTTTCCGGCATTATCATTCCCCTTCCATTTGAGAAAATCACAATTTTTTGTTTTTCTCAACTATAATCTGATGTTGCTGATTTTATTATATAGCATCAATATACAAAATTCAATCATTTATAAGGAAAAAATACAATATTTAAAAATATTCCAATAGATATTGAAATATTTTTTTGTATGTGTTATACTATTTTTTGTATATTTATTCAAAAACTGAAAGGAGTTGTTTTTATGGGCAGTAATACTATACAGATTCTTATAGCAATGGTTATTTATATGGCCGCTGTTATCGGAATCGGATTAGTTTATGCTAAAAAAGCAAACAAAAGTTCCGAAAACTATTATCTCGGCGGTCGTTCACTCGGTCCCTGGGTTACAGCAATGAGTGCAGAAGCATCAGATATGAGCGGTTGGCTTCTTATGGGTCTCCCGGGTGTTGCATATTGGTGCGGTCTTGCAGACGCAGCATGGACTGCTATCGGTCTTGCAGTTGGTACATATTTAAACTGGCTTATCGTATCAAAACGTCTTCGCCGTTACAGTATCCGTGCTAACAACGCAATTACTCTTCCTGAATTTTTCTCAAACCGTTTCCGTGAAAATAAGAAAGTTATTATGACTATCGCTGCGCTTTTCATTCTTATTTTCTTCACAGTTTACGCATCAAGCTGTTTCGTAACATGCGGTAAACTTTTCTCAACACTGTTCGGCCTTGATTACAAACTGATGATGATTCTCGGTGCAGTATTTGTTCTTGCATACACAATTCTCGGCGGTTTCCTTGCAGAAAGTGCTTCAGACTTCATGCAGGCTATCGTTATGATTGTTGCACTTACTGTTATCGTTGCTCTCGGTGTTGTTAATGCAGGTGGTTTCGGTGCAGTTATGGAAAACGCACAGGCTATCCCCGGTTTCCTCGATTTCTTCGGACTTGCTAATCCCTCACTTAACGAAGCAGGCGAACAGATTGTTACTGCCGGCAAACCCATTTTCGGTGAAGCACTTGAATACGGTTGGCTTTCAATCGCTTCTTGTATGGCTTGGGGTCTCGGTTACTTCGGTATGCCTCAGGTTCTCCTCAGATTTATGGCTATCCGTAAAGAAAAAGAACTTAAAATGTCAAGAAGAATCGCAACAGTATGGGTTCTTATTTCACTCACAGTTGCAGTATTCATCGGCATCATCGGCAGACATCTCTTCCCTGTAGAACACCTTACAGCATCATCTGCTGAAAGCATTTTCATTACACTTTCAACAAGCTTCCTGCCTCCCATTATTGCAGGTTTCGTTATGGCAGGTATCCTTGCAGCAACAATCAGTTCATCAGACTCATACCTTCTTATCGCTGCATCAGCATTTGCTAAAAACATCTTCCAGGGTGTTGTTAAGAAGAATGCTTCTGATAAACAGGTTATGACAATGACAAGAATTACACTCCTTGTTATCGCACTTGTTGGTATTGTTATTGCTCTTGACGAAAACAGCGTAATTTTCCAGATTGTTTCATTTGCATGGGCAGGTTTCGGTGCTACATTCGGACCGCTTATGGTATTCTCACTCTTCTGGAAGAGAACAACAAGAGCAGGTGCAATCGCAGGTATGGTAGGCGGTGCAGGTATGGTATTCCTGTGGAAACTTGCTATCAAACCTATGGGCGGTATGTTCGGCATTTACGAACTTCTTCCCGCATTCATCTTCTCTGCTATCTGCATTGTTGTGGTTTCTCTCCTTACAAAGAAACCTTCAAAAGAAATCGAAGAAGATTTCGAAGCTGCTAAAGCAGGTAAAGTTGAAGAAGCAATTGCTGAATAATTCAAACAGAAATATACAAACAAAACCCTCCGAATTAATTCGGAGGGTTTATTTTTTATTGCTTGAAAAATTAAAGTTTTTTGATATCTTCTTTATTTACAAGTTTTACATTGTTTGATGTGAGAATTTCGATTGCTTTATCGTTATCCTCAACTCTTACAACAACATAAGCATACTGCTTTGAAATTGTGATAAAAGCGTACATATACTCAATGTTGATTCCGTTTGTATAAAGAAGTTCCATAACTCTTGAGAGGCTTCCCGGTTCATCAGGAATTGCAATGCCTACAACCTCTGTAATTGAAACGATGCAGTCGTTCTGCTGAAGAGCTTCTTTTGCTTTTTCTTCATCACTTACGATAAGACGAAGAATACCGAAATCCTTTGTGTCTGCAATTGACATCGCACGGATATCAACATGCTCCTGTGCAAGGATGTGAGTTATTTCACCTAATGCACCTGCTTTGTTTTCAACGAAAATTGATAACTGATTAATAGTCATTACTTTTTCCTCCTTTATTTGTTTCTGTTGTCAATAACACGTTTTGCTTTGCCTTCTGAACGTGCGATTGTATTGGGTGCTACAAGTTTAACGTCTGCAGCAACGCCGAGAAGAGATTTCAGTCCGTCTTCAATAGCGTGTTCTGCTTTTGAAATATGAGATACCGCGTCAGAGAACAACTTATCTGACATTTCAACCTGAACCTCAATTGTATCGAGATTATTAACTCTTTCAACAACTATCTGATAGTTAGGTGCATATCCC
>JAZQWT010000187.1:0-2296 GCA_045632485.1 Acutalibacteraceae bacterium | reverse complement strand
TTAATTTTTGCAACAAGAATATCGTTTCTTTCTTCGGCAATTTCTTCAATTATGTGTGCAATCGTACGGCACGGTCCGCACCATTCGGCATAGAAATCAAGAAGAACAGGTTTATTGCTGCTTTTGATCAGATTTAAATTGTTTTTATTGATATTGAGTACAGACATATTTATTACTTCCTTTCTTTATTGTTATATCTTTATTATGACCCGTATTTTCTCTTTTCTGTGACGAAGTCACATTATGGAAAAATATATTTTGATAACATCAGGTTATCTGTTCTTCAATAGCAGAACAGGTTACTATGGCGGCAATTCTGCAGCTGTTCTTGACGTAGACGACAGAGATGGATATGGTCCCGAAACAATTACAATTTCTCAGCCCAATGTAACAGAATATAAATATACTGTTCGTAACTATAGCGGTTCACCCAGTATCACAACTTCAAATGCAAAAGTTGTTGTATATTCAGGCAGCTCAATTGTAGGAACATATTATGTTCCCACAACAGGTTCAGGACTTACATGGGATGTATTTAAGATTGTAAACGGTCAGATCGTGGCCATTAATACGATTACAAGCGATAGCATTGCAAATGTTTCTTAAAATTAAATAAACCGAACCATTTAAGCCCGGTGCGTTATGCATCGGGCTTTTTTGTGAATATATATTGTCTTTTCTGATGTGTATATGATATAATTTAATTATTCAAAAGACCGGTTCTGAAAGGGGAATGAATATGTTGCTTATTAAATCGTTAACATCAATCTGTGTTTGTATTTTTACATTCATTGCATCACTGATTACATCCGGTTACAATGCTCCGGTGCCCGAAAATCAGGATGACGATTTTGTTCCCGTAATGCGTTTCGTTTCAACAAGTGATACTCATATAAAAACTATCGGTGACAAAAGTTGTCAGCGTCTTGCAAAATTAATTAAAACAGCCTATGCGATAAGCGACGACGATAAAGATTATAAAAATCTGGATGCAGTTGTGTTTTCAGGGGATATAACTGATAATGGTCTGCGTAATTCTTTTTATGCTTTTGCAGGAATTACAAACGCAACTTTCCGTGAAGGTACAGAAAGATTAGCTATTGTTGCCAAAGCTCACGACAGCTACACTTATGGTCAGTTTTCACGTAATGTGTATACTTCAATCACAGGTCAGGAAGCGGATTTTCACAGAGTGATAAACGGTTTCCATTTTATCGGTATTTCAAGAGCACAGAGCAGTATAGTGCATTACTCAAAGAAACAGATTGAATGGCTTGACAATAACATTGCAGAAGCAGTAAATGATGACCCTGAAAAGCCTGTTTTTGTTTTCCAGCACGAACATGTTCGCGATACAGTTTATGGCTCAAGCAAAACAGACGGATGGGGTCTTGATGTATTCACTGAGGTTCTTGAAAAATATCCGCAGGTAATTCACATTTCAGGACATTCTCATTTTCCGGCAAATGATCCTAGGGCAATCTGGCAGGATTCTTTTACCGCAATCAATGACGGCGGTCTTGCATATTTTGAACTTGCAGTAGACGGTAAAAACGGTCAGTTCCCTGAAGGTAATGACAGAATGACTCACTCACTTGTTATTGAAGTAGATAAAGATAACAGAGTTCTTGTGAAAGTTCTTGATGTTGATGAGGGTAAATTTATAAAAGAATTCCTTATTGACAATGTGGCAGAAGCCAATAAAACTAAGTATAATCCCGAAACGAGAAAAGCAAATTCATCTGCACCTGTATTTGATGAAAACGCAGAACTTACTGTAAAAAAAGAAAAGAGAAAAATTTTTGTTACAGTTCCTCAGGCAAAGGTGACAGGCGATAACGAAGTTTTTGTTTACAGAATTTCAGTTGAAAATAAAGACGGAAAAGAAGTTTATTCTTCATGGAGTTTTTCGGAATACTATTTTGCGGAGATGCCTGAAAGCATTACTTTTGATTCGTTCAACATTATCAGAAAAGGTGAATACACAATTAAAGTGGTGGCAGAAGATGTATGGGGAAATATAAGTGATCCTCTTGTGGCTGAAATATAAGAGTAAGGATGTTTATAATGGGAGAAATTGAAAGAGAACCCTCTATGGAAAAACCTAAAACAAGGGGAAAATTGCGTCGGAAAGCAGGAATGCTTTATTACGGCACACAGAGAAAACTGCTTTGGATAAAACAGAAAAAGCATTTTGCAAAAGAGTATAATGAAACACCATTACCGTATCAGTATTCTTCACATAGTACTATTCTTTTGCGTAAACTTAAAGACGTTGATATGTATCTGCAGAAAA
>JAZQWT010000186.1:0-8392 GCA_045632485.1 Acutalibacteraceae bacterium | reverse complement strand
GAAGAAGATATGGGTGAACACGATTTCTACGGAAACCCACTTGATGATACGCACAATATAGGATGCTATGAAGGCGACGGAATCGATTTACCCGAAACGCCATTTAACCTCTGGTTAGTTATCAGAAGAGCATTTGAAGGTCTTTTCAGATATATCGCAAGTGCTTTTGAATAAAATAAAAGGAGATAATAAATGAGTTCACTCAGTAAAAAAAGAATTGACAGCATTCAGGCAATAAGATTTATTGCGGCTTTATGCGTGTCACTTTTCCATTTCGGATTGATTTCCCCTTACATTTCAGGGCACACAATTTACGATGTTAAATTCTTCATTAATCTGTTTTTCTGTATCAGCGGATTTTTCGTAATGATGTCAACCGAAAAAATTGAAAGACGAAAACTGTTTTTAACACGCAGACTTATCCGCCTTATCCCCCTATACTGGGCATTGACTTTTGCAACCTTTTTCGCAGCACATATTCTGCCTGAGCTTTTAGGGTATGTTCCCGATTTCGGTCAGCTTGTAAAATCACTTTTCTGCATTCCCTTTGAAAGAGAAGCAAACAAGGCTGCTGCCGCAATCAGACCTATTGTGGGACTTGGTCACACATTGGAAATGGAAGTTGCGTTTTCAATTGTATTCACAATTGCAATGAGAATTTCTCACAAGTACAGAGCAGTTATTGCATCGGCTTTTGCTGTTGTTTTTGCAGTAATCGGCAGAGTCTGCGACTTTGAAAACGTATTTTTAAAATTCTATCTCTATGTAAATTGGAGCAGCTGGCTGTTCTTTGTTCTCGGTATTGTGTGCTTCTACATCGTAAAGGAATTTTCAAAGAAAGAACAGATTTCAAAGAAGCTTTTTGCTATATGGACAACAGCTACAGTTATTATACTCGCAACTCCCCAGTTCTTCTGGAGCACAATCAAAGCATATGATTTGTCACAGTATGTTCAGCTTGTTATGTGTCTTTTCTTTATGATTGAAATTATACTCATTGATAAAATGGGAGCAAAGACACCGAAGTTAATTGTAAATCTCGGCAATGCAGGTTTCTCATACTATCTCATACATTACTACATTGTGGCTGTTGCAGAAAAATTCCTGCACATCGATTCTTTCTCCGCGAAAAACATTATTTTTATGACAGTTGCAATTGTAATTTCATGGGTAGTTGCTTATATCAGCTACTTCATTATCGAAAACAAATTCGGCACATGGCTTACAAGCAAAGTTAATAAAATAGCAAACAAATAAAAATTGCCACCGGGATCCTTCGCTTACGCTCAAGGATGACTCGGTGGCTTTTTGTATCATAAGCTTTTCAGTTTTTCATATTCATCGTCTGTTATTTCAATTACCTTGCCGTGCTTGAAGCCGTAAGGGAATGAAAAAAGTTCATCTTTTCTTTCAAAATTCATATCCCCTGCTTCACTTGAAACGAAAGGCACATAACCCATTTTTTCTTTCTCACAGCCGAAGAAATCAAGCATCAGACACCATCTTCCGTCAGGCAGAATGTATGTTGTAGGTCCTTCGTATGAACCGGGATTATGTATTTCTTCATCCATATATTTTTCAAATTTTTCATCGTGAATATATGGTCCGAAAAGGTTTTCTGAAGTTGCGTGCATATTCATCGAGGGATTATGGGCATTTTTATAAAAGAGATGATATATGTTTCCAACCTTTGTTATGTGAGAATCGAGAATTTCGTTTTTCTTTGTAAAGAACAATTCAGGCTCTGTAAACGTTTCAAAATCTTTCGTAAGAGAACAGTAAATTGACATATGCTTATAGTCAGTTTCCTCAACAGTTGAGCCCCAATGAATAAGGTATTCTCCCCTTTCTTCATCAAAGAAAACTTCAGGTGCCCACATACATCCGAAATCGTTTCTGCCGAAATGAACCAATCTTTCTTCAGAGAAATTCACAAGGTCATCTGTTTTCCACATACGAAGACATTTACTGCCTGTGCGGTTTATATTCGACCAGTCAAGATTCAGGTTTTCATCGTAACGGTTTGCTACACACAAATCAGTTGTAATTACCATAAAACCGCCTGTATGAAGCCTTATAATTTCGATATCTCTGCATCCTTTTTCACCCAGAGTTGCAGTAATAACGGGATTACCGTTATTAACCTTTTCCCAATTGAAACCATCACGGCTGACAGAAAAATAAACCTGCTCTCCGTCGGGAGTAATTTTCTCTTTAAAATGAGCAAATAAATACGGCATAAAATCACCCTGCATTCAACTTGATAAAATCAGTATATCAACACAAAATAAAAAAGTCAATTTATCTTGACTGAAAACTTATAATTTAATATACTCTTATTGATTAAAAGATTGCCGAGGTATTTATAATGAAACCTGTTATTGCAATTGTAAAAAGTTCAAATATCATTTACCACTTGTGTGCTGATTCTGAATACGTCAGGGCATTAAAGAATTGCGGTGCTGATGTAAAATTCGTCAAGAATGCAGATGAAGCAAGACGTTGCGACGGTATTCTTTTCACGGGTGGAAGCGATATAACGCCATCTTTTTACGGTGAAGAAAAAGATGAAAAATGCGGTAAAAATAATCCGAAAAGAGATAAAATTGAAAAAGAAATTTTTGATGCTTTTTATAAAACAGGCAAACCCATTTTCGGCATCTGCAGAGGAATGCAGTTTATAAATGTATGTCTTGGCGGAAGTGTATATCAGGATATTGCTGATTTACAAAAGGAAAACCATAAAAATCCCGCAAAGCTTTTCAATAATTATCATAAGGTGAAAATTGAAAAAGACAGTTACTTATCCCGCTTTACCGATAAAGAAGAAATTACTGTCAACAGCACACATCATCAGGCTGTTAAAACTCTCGGCGAAAATTTAAAAACCGCCGCAGTAAGCCGCGACGGTTTTATTGAATCGTATGAAAGCATTTCCTACCCATTCTGTGTGGGTGTACAATGGCACCCTGAGCATATTTTTAAGAAAGATGCATTGCAGAGGAAGATTATTGAAAATTTTATAAATAAGGCAAAAAACAAATATTAAAATCAACCCACCACATTATTCTTAGCCATAGAAAATATCGGTGGGTAGTTTTTTATTATTTTCCTTTTTCTGATCCTTCGCTGACGCTCAAGGATGACGAAAAAGGAAATTTTTCAGTTTTGCAGTTTATCATAAAAAGCAACCCACCGTGTCATTCTCGAGCGTAAGCGAAGAATCCCGGTGGGTGGTGACTTATATTTAATTTTCAGAAAGCAAAGTTTCGCTCAAATCTGCCCAGGATGGATTCATAGTTTCTACCAATTCGTTTTTCTTTCGTCTCAATAAACCTTTTAATTGTTTTTCTCGTGCTATTGCATCCAAAGGGCTGGAGTATTCTTCATAATAAACCAACCTGTGAACGTGGTATTTTTTTGTAAATCCGTCTGCAAGTTCGTTTTTATGTTCATATAATCTTCTTATTAAATCGTTAGTCATACCTATATACATAACTTTATTAGTTTTGTTTGTAAGAATGTAGATATAGTACATAAAATACTCCTGTTTTTCTAACGCCGAGATCCTTCGCTGACGCTCAAGGATGACGCGGCGTTTTTGTTCCGCCGAGATCCTTCGCTGACGCTCAAGGATGACGCGGCGTTTTTGTTCCGCCGAGATCCTTCGCTGACGCTCGAGGATGACACGGCGGGATTAGCTTATTTTGCCGTAAACTTACCTTTTCTCGTCCGTCATTCTTGAGCGTAGCGAAGAATCTGACGAGAAAACACGTATAATTATGACATCACTCGCACTTTTCGTTTGCGAAGTAGTCGGATTCGATGTAGTCCACATTCATTGAATAGCATAAATCCATAGCCTCTTTTGTATTGGCGGTCCACAGAGCAACCTTAAGTCCTTTATCGTGGAAATCTTTGACTGTTTTTTCGTCTGCATTTCCGTAATACATATCGATGTCAAAGCCGTCTTCAAGGCATTTTTCTACGTTTTCATCACGTTCACCGCAGGTGTACATAATCTGCAAATCGGGGAACGCTTTATGAGTTCTTATGAGATTATCGTACTCAAATGACTGGAGTGAACACATTTTCAGGTCGTAAATCTCCCCTGCCATTGTGAATGCTTTATTAATCATTTCATCAGTGAAATTACCCTTGAATTCAATAAAGCAAATCATATTGCCGTCACGGCAGATTTCAAGATATCGCTGGAATGTGCAGACATAAAGTTCAGTGTCTGTATGTTCATTTTTTATAGGTTTCTGAATGAGTTCTTCATATGTTGATTCTTCTGGCACAAGCTCTGTGCCGTCGAAATATTCTACTGTATCGTTATGGTTTACAATAAGCACACCGTCTTTAGTAAAGCGTACATCTGTTTCGATACCGCCTGAGCCGTGCTTCACAGCTTCAAGGAATGCTTCTTCCGTATTCTGCTGATATTTTCCGCTGTAACCTCTGTGTGCAATAAAACAAGTTTTCATAATTAATTCTCCTTTTTTAAATCTGCTAATATTGACTGTGCTTCTTTTACCATATAAAGCTTATTTCCGTTCTGAACAACAAACTCCAGACACTCTTTTGCTTTATCGTTCATACCGTTTCGGAAATAATATCTGCCGAGGAAATTTTTATTCGCCACCTGATAGAATATTTTATCAGAAACGGAATTCTGCACCAGTTTTTCTTCAATGTCAGGAATTTCACCTTTGCGGCTATCAACCATAAGATGTCTTGCTTTTACTGTTTTCTCATTCATACTTCTTAACACTTCACCTGAAGAAAGATACAGTTCATCAATGGTATCAAGAATCTTTTCAGCCGATTCAATATCATCAAAATGCAGAGAATAAAAAAGCCACATATTATAATAACTGAATTTTAAATTTTCATGACTTATGTTTTTCTTTTTTGATTTCAACTTCCTTAAATCAATTCCGTCAAGAATATTTTTCATCTGCTGATAATCACCGCAATGGTAATAAGCATACGATAAATCAAGCTGTACTTCCATATTTTTTGTATTCTTCGATAACACCTCAATCAAAGAATCGCGGTATGCCTCGGGGTCACAGTTAACAGTAAGAAGACTGCCAATTTTATTATACTTTTTCATTGCCAGAAATTCAAGAGCAAGTATACCTATAATCAGGAAGACGAGAGCAATTACAGACGACAGAAAAACTTTGTCTGTAAGATTTACCAGCCCTATTGATATTACAAACATTAAGGGAATCAAAACAAAATTCAACAAATTTTTAGTTAATTTAAAAGCATTAATCATATTAAAAATCTCCTATAAAATCCATAATCACGTCAAGCGGATTGATGCCAAAAACAATAACCCACTCAACTGCAATAATCAGAAGTGCATAACAGGGCACTATAATTCTGAACGCAAGAATATGAAGAAAATTTGCCGTAAAATCGGAAGATGAATCTCCGTAAAAATCATCACAATCGACTTTGCCGGCGAAAATAACAGTAACTATCATCATAAGAACCAAACTTGTGAAAAGTATTGCAGTGATGTAAGTTACAGGTTTAAAACAACCAAGAGTAAACATCAGGGCAAACGTGATGGGATAAAAAATTACAAACCACTTATTGAGATAATACATAATACCTAAATTGCATTCTTTGTGCAATTCTTCGTACAACCAATAATTTTTAATACCTTTCTTGTGTTTGCGGATGTATGTTTTACTTTTACCGCGGTGACGAAGCCACGTATCAATTGAACCTCTCGAAAACAAATATGAAATTCCGAGAATAAATATAAAAAACAAATTGAGAAAATACGTTACCATTGCTTCTTCGGAGAAAATACCGCCATACATCAGGAAGCATCCGAAAAGCAGGACACATACCCCTGCGGTAAGACTTGCATAAACTGCAATATAAAATTTCTGCGACGGTTTTTCTTCCCTCGTTTTGTAACCTATTCTGAAAAACGCAGCAGCTAAAGAAACAACACCGATAATTATTGTTCCGATATAGCCTACTGATTTCCATAGAGAACTTTCATCAGGAACGGGAAAATATTTATCTGTTACAAAATGAAAAATTATGCTCGGAATTGAAATCAGAAAAATAAGTCCGAAGGCAATCCCAAAACCCTTTGCAAACTTTTTAATCTGAACTATGGGTGCAACAGGTACAGTCTTTTCAATTTTCTTTTTTCTTCTTTTCTTTTTTGATTTTGCCATTTTTACACCTACCGGACAATTTATAAAATAAGTATACAACCCTTTTAAAAACTTGTCAAACAAAATACGTCCGATTTTGCTTTTCGGGATTGACAAAAATTTAACTTTTAGATATACTATTATGTGTAAAATTATGTTTTCAAAAAACGAAAAGGAAGTGTTGGTTCAATGGATGCTAAATATGAAGCATTATTTACCCCCTGGAAAATCGGTAACGTTGAAATCAAAAACAGAATAGTTATGTGCCCTATGGGCGGTACATCTCTTTTCGGTTGGTTTGAACTCGGCGGTTGCCACTTTGACAAGGAAGCTGCAAAGCTTTTCCTCGAAAGAGCTAACAACAACGTTGGTCTTATCATCCCCGGTATTGCTCCTCTTCGCGATACATTCTGGGGCAAATGGCTCTGGCAGAATCCTAAAATGTTTGAAGAACTCAAAGAATTTATGGATGAAATCCATAAGACAGGCGCAAAGCTCCTCGTTCAGCTTACAGCAGGTATGGGACGTTCATGGGCTATTACAGAGCTTGTTGCTCCCCTTCACAAAAACAAGTTCACTCGTGCACTTGTAAAACCCATTCTTGATACATCACACGAACTTGCTTCACCCTCTCCCCAGCCTTCACGTTGGGCACACGATATTATTTGTCCTGAAATGACAAAGCATCAGATTCACGAAATCATTGAAGCATTCGCAAAAACTGCTAGGCTCTGCCGCGATGCAGGTGTTGACGGTGTTGAAGTTCACGCTGTTCACGAAGGTTATCTTCTTGACCAGTTCGCTATCGAATTCTTCAACAAACGTACTGACGAATACGGCGGAAGCTTTGAAAACAGATATCGTTTCGCTGCTGAAGTTGTTAAAGCAATCAAAGAATCTTGCGGTGACGATTATCCCGTATCACTCCGTTATTCAGTTGAATCAAAAATGAAGGGCTTCTGCGAAGGCGCAATGCCCGGTGAAGAATATACAGAAGTCGGCCGTAATATGGCTGAATCTGAAAAGGCTGCTAAATACCTTCAGGATGCAGGTTACGATATGCTCAACGCTGACAACGGTACATATGACTCATGGTACTGGGCACATCCGCCTATGTATATGCCTCAGAACTGTAACCTTGACGACGTTGCTCACATCAAGGAATTCGTTGATATTCCCGTTGTTTGTGCAGGACGTATGGAACCCGATGCCGGTGCGGAAGCAGTTAAAGCAGGTAAAATTGACGGCGTAGGTGTTGCTCGTCAGTTCCTTACAGACCCCGAATGGATTACAAAGATTATTGAAGACAGAATCGAAGAAATCAAGCCTTGTATCTGCTGTCACAGCGGTTGCTTCAACTTCTCATCTTCAAAAGGTCACGCAAATACTCAGGACCTTAAAGATACAATGGGTCTTGCACGTTGCGCACTTAACCCCGAAACAATGCAGTCTAAGAAATATAAGATTGCTCCCGCTAAGAAAGCAAAGAAAATTGCTGTTATCGGTGGCGGTATCGGCGGTATGGAAGTGGCTCTTGTGTCTGCAAAACGCGGTCACACAGTTACTCTCTATGAAAAGAGCGATGTTCTCGGCGGTGTATTCATTGCTGCAGCTGCTCCCTCTTTCAAAGAAAAAGACCGTGACCTTATTGCCTGGTACAACAGAGAAATCAAGAAATATCCCTCAATTACTGTTAAGATGAACACAGAAGTTAAGGATATTGCTTCTCTCGGTGCTGACGAGGTTGTTATTGCAACAGGTTCAACACCCAACAGCATTCCCGTTAAAGGTGCTAAAGAATACGGTATTGAAGCTTGCGATTACCTTCTCGGTAAAAAGACAGTTGGTGACAACGTTGTTATTGTCGGCGGCGGTCTTACAGGTTGCGAAATTGCTTACGACCTCTTCCTTCAGGGCAAGAAACCCGTAATCATCGAAATGCAGGACGACCTTATCACAACTCCCGGTGTTGCTCTTGCAAACACAAGCTTCCTTCGTGACTGCTTCAAGGCTAACAATGTTCCCGTTCACCTTGAATCAAAAACAACTGAAATCCGTGCAGACGGTGTTACAATTGCTACTAAAGACGGCAAAACTCTTGACATCCCCTGCGACAACGTTATCCTTTCAGTTGGTTACAAACCTGCTCCCGTTGCTGAAAAAGCAAAACACGTTCACATCGTTGGTGACGCTTCAAAAGT
>JAZQWT010000185.1:0-20338 GCA_045632485.1 Acutalibacteraceae bacterium | reverse complement strand
AGTATTGCCTCCTTTGCCTGAAGGGAGGGGGACCGCGTAAGCGGTGGAGGGATAAAAGTTAATTTGAATAAACTTTAAAAATATCCCCCAGTCAAAACCTACGGTTTTGCCGGCCCCCTTTAGGCAAGGGGGCCTTTTTGTTGTTCTCGTTTTAGTGATAAATTATAGTTTATATGTGCATCAATAACTAACTACGGGTAATATACTGACGATTATTATAAAGCTGACATCGGTGATAGCATAAAAATTCTCCCCTTGAAAACGCAAGGGGAGATGTCATTTTCGTGAGAAAATGACAGAGGGGATTTTTCGCTTAAATTATAATTTATCCGTTACTAACCTTGCCATTTTGCTGTCATCCTGGAGCGTAGCGAAGGATCTCAAAATGGCAACACATAAAGCATTTCCAAACGAGATTCTTCGCTTCGCTCGAGAATGACACGTTTGGAAATGTCAGCGATAAATTATAATTTATTAGGCTATTATTTTTAGCAGAGTAGGGTTTGGCGCTTGCCGACAAACCGCAAATTCACGTTTGCTTTTATTGATGATATATATTATTATAACAAAAAACAGGCTGGTGCATTTCTGCATCAGCCTGTAAAACTTTAATCAGTGATTATTTGTTTTCTGTTGAGTAATAAAACTCCTGTGCTTCTTCTTCGGGAGCTGCGGTGGGAACAACCTTAACATCGTGGTAGCACTTCATACCTGTACCAGAGGGAAGAAGTTTACCGATGATAACATTTTCCTTAAGACCGAGCAGCGGGTCAGTCTTACCTTTGATAGCTGCATCTGTAAGAACTCTTGTTGTTTCCTGGAATGATGCTGCTGAAAGGAATGAATCTGTAGCAAGAGAAGCTTTTGTGATACCCATAAGAACGTCTTTTGATTCAATGAAGTTGGGTTCTGTACCTTCTTCAGCTGCCTTCTGGGCAATCTGTTTGTTGACTTCGCGGAGTTCTTTCTTCTCGATTTTTGTGCCGGGAAGAAGTGAACTGTCACCGGGATTTTCAATTTCAACTTTTCTCATCATCTGACGAACGATAACTTCGATATGCTTGTCGTTGATATCAACACCCTGCATACGGTAAGTTCTCTGAACTTCACGGATAAGATAATCATGAACTGCATGAACACCGAGAACATCGAGGATATCGTGGGGGAAGAGTGAACCTTCTGTAAGTGCATGACCTTTTTCGATGATGTCGCCTTCCTGAACTCTGAGACGGAAACCGTAGGGGATAAGGTAGCTTCTTTCATCTGCTGTTTCGGGGTCAGTTACTACAACATGCTTGCTCTTCTTGATTTCACGGAGTGATACAACACCGGCAATTTCACTGATAATAGCGTGAACTTTGGGTCTGCGTGCTTCGAAGAGTTCTTCGATTCTGGGAAGACCCTGTGTGATATCGCCTGCGTCTTTAGCACCACCTGTATGGAACGTTCTCATTGTAAGCTGTGTACCGGGTTCACCGATTGACTGAGCAGCGATAATACCAACTGCTTCACCGATTGTAACAGGAAGACCTGTTGCAAGGTTTGAACCGTAGCACTTGATACATACACCGTGTTCAGCTTCACAAGTAAGGAGAGAACGGATTTTGATTCTTGCGCCTTCTTTGTCAACGTTTTCCTGACCTGCAGTTTTCTTTTCATAGTCAGCGTAAACATAGTTAGCAACCATTTCTGCTTCGTCTTCGTTCATCATTGTGTCCTTAGACATAATGAGTTCGCCTGTTTCTTCATTTACAAGGTCTTCAAGAAGATATCTGCCTGTAAGTCTTTCAGCAAGACCAACGATTCTTCTGTTGCCATCGTAAATATCGTAAACTTCAAGACCTTCAGAACATCCGCAGTCTTCTTCACGGATGATAACTTCCTGTGAAACGTCAACAAGACGACGTGTAAGGTAACCTGAGTCAGCAGTACGAAGAGCTGTATCGGCAAGACCTTTACGAGCACCACGAGAAGAAATGAAGTATTCGAGGATTGTAAGACCTTCACGGTAGTTTGCTCTGATGGGAACTTCGATTGTTTTACCTGCTGTGTTAGCGATAAGACCACGCATACCTGCAAGCTGACGAAGCTGTGAGTCATTACCACGGGCGCCTGAATCAAGCATCATATAGATGGGGTTGTACTTATCGAAGTTGCTCTTAAGTTCTGCAGCAACCTGTTTTGTACATTCTTCCCATGTGTTGATAACTTTTTCTGAACGGCCAGCGGCACTGATAAGACCTCTCTGGTAGTTGCGGTCGATTTTTTCGATTTCTGCTTCTGCCTGAGCGAGAAGTTCAGCTTTCTTCGGCGGGATTGTTGCGTCACAAGAAGCAACTGTGATACCGCTTCGAGTTGAATATTTATAGCCCTGGTCCTTGATTTTGTCAAGAACGTCTGAAGTTACTGCAGTACCGTGGATTTTGATACATTTTGCAATAATCTTACCGAGCATCTTTTTGTTTACAAGGAAATCAGCTTCAAGCTTGAATGCGTTTTCGGGATCAGTTCTGTCAACAAAGCCAAGATTCTGAGGAATGGGTTCATTGAAAATAACACGTCCGATAGAAGTTTCAACAATCTTTGTAACTTTCTGGCCGTCTATTTCCTTAGACATACGGATTTTGATAAGCGCATGAAGGCTGATTACACCTTCTTCATAAGCCATTTTAGCTTCGTCAATATCACGGAATGCTTTGCCTTCACCTTCAGCACCGGGTCTGATAAGTGTGAGGTAGTATGAACCGAGAACCATGTCCTGTGTGGGAACAGTTACGGGACGTCCGTCTGACGGTTTGAGAAGGTTATTTGTTGAAAGCATAAGGAATCTTGCTTCTGCCTGAGCTTCTGCTGAAAGAGGAACGTGAACGGGCATCTGGTCACCGTCGAAGTCAGCGTTGAAAGCTGTACATACGAGGGGATGAAGCTTGATAGCTCTACCTTCAATAAGAACAGGTTCGAATGCCTGGATACCAAGTCTGTGAAGCGTGGGAGCACGGTTGAGAAGAACGGGGTGGTCCTTGATAACAACTTCAAGTGCATCCCATACTTCGTCAGTTGCTCTTTCAACCATTTTACGTGAACGTTTGATGTTTTCAGCAATACCTGTTTCAACAAGTCTCTTCATAACGAAGGGTTTGAAGAGTTCAAGTGCCATCTCTTTTGGAAGACCGCACTGATAAAGTTTGAGTTCGGGACCAACAACGATAACTGAACGTCCTGAGTAGTCAACACGTTTACCGAGAAGGTTCTGACGGAAACGTCCCTGCTTACCTTTAAGCATATCTGAAAGAGATTTGAGAGCTCTGTTGTTGGGGCCTGTAACAGGGCGTCCGCGTCTGCCGTTGTCGATAAGTGCGTCAACAGCTTCCTGGAGCATTCTCTTTTCGTTTCTTACGATAATTTCGGGAGCACCCAATTCAAGAAGCTTTGCAAGACGGTTATTTCTGTTGATAACACGTCTGTAAAGGTCGTTGAGGTCACTTGTTGCGAATCTGCCGCCTTCAAGCTGAACCATAGGACGGATATCGGGCGGAATTACGGGAACTACGTCCATAATCATCCATTCAGGTCTGTTACCTGACTGACGGAAAGCTTCAACAACTTCAAGTCTTTTAAGGATTTTTGCTTTTTTCTGTGTTGTTGCACTTTCAAGCTCTTCGTGAAGTTCTTTTGCAAGTGCATCAAGATCTATTTCAGCAAGAAGCTCTTTGATAGCTTCTGCACCCATGCCTGCGCGGAAGTCATCTTCATACTTTTCGCGCATATCAGCATAGTCTTTTTCATTAAGTGTCTGATACTTCTCAAGGGGAGTGTCACCGGGATCGATAACAACATACATTGCGAAGTAGAGAATTTTTTCAAGGTTTCTGGGAGTGATATCAAGGATAAGACCCATTCTTGAGGGGATACCTTTGAAATACCAGATGTGAGATACGGGAGCAGCAAGTTCGATGTGTCCCATACGTTCACGACGAACTTTTGATTTAGTGATTTCAACACCGCAGCGTTCGCAGACTTTACCTTTATATCTGATTCTCTTGTACTTTCCGCAATGACATTCCCAGTCTTTTGTAGGTCCGAAAATTCTTTCGCAGAAAAGACCGTCCTTTTCAGGTTTGAGAGTACGGTAGTTTATTGTTTCGGGTTTTTTTACTTCGCCGTAAGACCAGCTTCTTATCTGGTCAGGAGAAGCAAGACCGATTTTTATAGATTCAAAATTAATGTTTTCCATAACAACGTACTCCTTTCAATCAATATTCTTCAGCGCTTGATTCGTCATCGGCGAATTCATCATAAGAGGGGAAGAAATCATCTTCATCCTCTGAAGAACCTGTGTAAAATTCGTCGTCACCATCTTCGCTTTCAACAAGGTAACCGTCGCTCTTTTCAGCGTCGTTTACATTTGTGAATGCTTCGTCGTCAACCTGGAGGCCAACTTCACCATCGTCAAATGTCTGTCTCAGATCGATTTCATTGTTGTCACCGTCAAGAACCTTAACGTCAAGAGAAAGTGACTGAAGTTCTTTGATGAGAACCTTGAATGATTCGGGAACACCGGGAGTGGGAACATTCTGACCTTTAACGATTGCTTCGTAAGTCTTGACACGTCCTACAACGTCGTCAGACTTAACTGTAAGAATTTCCTGAAGAGTATATGCAGCACCGTAAGCTTCAAGTGCCCAAACTTCCATTTCACCGAAACGCTGACCACCGAACTGGGCTTTACCGCCAAGAGGCTGCTGAGTAACGAGTGAGTACGGACCTGTTGAACGTGCGTGGATCTTATCGTCAACAAGGTGGAGAAGTTTAAGGAAGTACATAACACCGACTGTAACGGGATTATCGAACTTTCTACCTGTACGGCCATCAATGAGAATTGATTTACCGTCTTCACGGAGACCTGCAAGTTTAAGAGTTTCTCTGATGTCAGATTCGTGAGCACCATCGAAAACAGGAGTCATAACTTTCCAGCCGAGGCTTCTTGCAGCAAATCCGAGATGAACTTCAAGAACCTGACCGATATTCATTCGGCTGGGAACGCCGAGGGGGTTAAGAACGATATCAAGGGGAGTACCGTCTTCAAGGAAGGGCATATCTTCAACAGGAAGAATTCGGGAAACAACACCTTTGTTACCATGACGACCGGCCATTTTGTCACCAACAGAAAGCTTACGTTTCTGTGCGATGTAGCAGCGTACTGTCATATTAACACCGGGGCTGAGCTCGTCGCAGTTTTCGGGAGTGAAAACTTCAACGTTAACGATGATACCGTATTCACCGTGGGGAACTCTGAGTGAAGTATCGCGTACTTCTTTTGCTTTTTCACCGAAGATAGCACGGAGAAGTCTTTCTTCAGCAGTAAGCTCAGTTTCACCCTTGGGAGTAACTTTACCTACGAGAATGTCACCTGAATGAACTTCAGCACCGACTCTGATAATACCTCTTTCGTCAAGGTCTTTGAGAGCATCTTCACCAACGTTGGGGATATCTCTTGTGATATCTTCCGGTCCGAGCTTTGTATCTCTTGCCTCAACCTCGTATTCTTCGATGTGGATTGATGTGTAAACGTCTTCACGGACGAGTTTTTCATTGATAAGAACAGCGTCTTCGTAGTTGTAACCTTCCCAGGTCATAAATCCGATAAGGGCATTTTTACCAAGGCTGATTTCACCGCCTGCTGTTGCAGGACCGTCAGCGATAACTTCTTTTGCTTCAACGTGCTGACCGATTGAAACAACGGGACGCTGGTTGATACATGTACCCTGGTTAGAGCGCATGAATTTGATGAGGTCGTATTCATCTACAGAACCGTCATCTGTGCAGATAGTAATCTTAGTAGCATCAAGGCCTGTTACAGTACCTGCGCGTTTTGCAATAAGTGCAACGCCTGAGTCAACAGCTGCTTTATATTCCATACCTGTGCCGACAAAGGGAGCATCTGTTTTGAGGAGCGGAACAGCCTGACGCTGCATGTTAGAGCCCATCAAAGCACGGTTTGCGTCGTCGTTTTCAAGGAAGGGAATCATTGCAGTAGCAACTGAAACAAGCATTTTGGGAGAAACGTCCATGTAATCAGCTTTAGTGTTGTCGATTTCAAGGAATTCGTCTCTGTATCTTGCTGTGATTTTTGAGTTGATGAAACGGCCTTCTGCATCGAGAGGTTCGTTAGCCTGAGCAACGATGTAGTTATCTTCAACGTCAGCAGTCATATAATGAACTTCGTTAAGAACAACGCCAGTTTCTTTATCGATTTTTCTGAAAGGAGCTTCAATGAAGCCGTATTTATTGATTTTTGCAAATGTTGCAAGGTAAGAGATAAGACCGATGTTGGGACCTTCAGGAGTTTCGATGGGGCACATACGACCGTAGTGGCTGTAGTGAACGTCTCGAACTTCGAAGCCTGCGCGGTCTCTTGAAAGACCACCGGGACCGAGGGCTGAAAGTCTTCTCTTATGTGTAAGTTCAGCAAGGGGGTTAGTCTGGTCCATGAACTGTGAAAGGGGAGATGAACCAAAGAACTCTTTGATTGCCATGAGAACAGGTCTTGAACTGATAAGTGCTGTAGGAGTCATCTTATCGTCGCCGTCCTGGCTCTGGAGAGTCATTCTTTCACGGACTACTCTTTCAACACGTGAAAGACCGATTCTGAATTGATTCTGCAGCAACTCACCGACGGAACGGATACGGCGGTTGCCGAGATGGTCGATATCATCGAGAGTACCTACGCCGCAAGCGAGGCAGTCAAGATAGTTAACTGATGCAAATATATCTTCAATTGTGATATGCTTGGGAATAAGGTCATCGCATTTTGATGCAAGTGTTTCTTTGAGAGCATCTTTGTCGTCACCGCATTCTTCAAGAATGGGGAAAAGGATGTCTGCACGAACACATTCGTTGATTGCGATTTCTTCAAGTTCATCTTCTGTGAACATAGGAAGATAAGGCTTGGGATCAACCATACCGTTTGAAACAACTTTAACTTCCTTTTTGTCAAAGTGTACGTCAGCTTCAACATAAGCTTCTGTAACACCTGCCTGCTCAATCTGGAGAGCTCTTTCTTTTGTGAGAACTTCGCCTGATTCAGCAAGAATTTCGCCTGTGTATTTGTCAACAACGGGCTGAGTAAGCTTGCAACCTGCAATACGGCAGGAGATAGCCATCTTCTTATTGTATTTGTAACGACCTACGCGAGAAAGGTCATAACGGTGAACATCGAAGAATAAGCCCTCAAGGTGAGACTGTGCAGTTTCGAGTGTTGCAGGTTCACCGGGACGAAGTTTTTTGAAAACTTCCATAAGAGCTTCTTCAGAGTTCTTTGTTTCATCTTTTTCAAGAGTCGCGATAATTCTTTCGTCATTTCCGAAGAAATCAAGAATATCGCTGTTTGATGAAAGACCAAGCGCACGAAGGAAGGTTGTAATATAAATTTTTCTGTTCTTATCTATTCTTACATAGAAGAGGTCGTTTGAATCTGTTTCGTATTCAAGCCATGCACCTCTGTTGGGAATGACAGTTGTAGTGAAAAGACGTTTACCTGTCTTATCATGTGTCATATCATAGTACATACCGGGAGAACGGACAAGCTGAGAAACGATAACTCGTTCAGCACCGTTGATAACGAAAGTTCCGCTTTCAGTCATAATGGGGAAGTCACCCATATAAACTTCACTTTCTTTGATTTCTCCTGTTTCTTTGTTTGTAAGACGAGCAGTAACACGCATAGGAGCAGCATAAGTAGCATCACGCTGTTTGCACTCAAATACTGTGTATTTAGGCTTGTCGTCCATTCTGTAGCCGATGAAACTTAACACCCAGTTGCCTGTGTAGTCGACGATATCAGCTGTGTCCCTGAATACCTCTTTAAGTCCGTCGTTAAGAAACCATTCATAAGATTTCTTCTGGATTTCAATGAGGTTGGGCATTTCCATAACTTCGTCGATACGTCCGAAGCTTTTTCTGATTGTTTTTCCTCGGTTTACGTCACGTACATTACCCATTGATCATATCACTCCGTTCTTTGATTTTGCAAGGTTAATGTCACAAGTAAAAAACCCTGAATTTTCACTGAAAATTTACTGAAAATACCATTGATTTTCGGCGAATTTTGTGGTATTATATAACCACTTCAAAATATCAAGGGATATTTCACTCCATTATAATGCAGTATAGAATTCTATCACAAAAAATCAGGCTTGTCAAGTATATTTGGCAAGTTTTTTTATTATATTATAGAAAAGATAAAAAGGAAGAGACAAAAAAAGCAGGGTATACGCTGATGTATGCCCTGCTTTTTGCATATTAATATGTAATATATCGTTTTATTGTGTAAATTTCTTGTTCAGATTGGCTTTGCGGATTATTCTGAAAATTGCAACAGAAGCAATAAGTCCGAAAAGTCCCTGAACGCAGTTTCCCGCAATTCCTGCCAGGGGAGCGATGAAATTGGATGATAAAACAGAATCATAAAGATAATATCCGCCTACCATCATAACTTCCGCAATCAATGCACCGATGATTTCGGGCAGAATATTTTTCTTTTCCTGTTTGCCTGAAAGCAGTTTCAGAATAAAATAAGCAACAAGAGCCATAAGTCCTTTTATAACAAGTGTTGCAGGTGCGTAAGATGCGTAGCCTAAAATCACATCTGAAATTGCAGATCCGATTCCTCCTGCAATAAATCCGTAAACAGGTCCTAAAAGCCACCCCGAAAGAATAACAAAGCAATCGCCAAGGTTAAGATACCCCTGGGAAGCGGGTGATGGTATTGAAACAAGAGTTCCTGCACAGCAAAGTGCCATGAAAAGTGCGGTCATAACTGTTTTAGCAAGCTTTTTATTCATAAAATCACTCCTTTGTAAATATTTTACAACCGATAAGCTTTTTTGTAAATGTAATTTTTTACGAAATTGAAATTTGATTTTGTTGAAAATTTATTTATTCTATGATAAAATCCGAATATATATATATATTTATGAGGTGAAGCGTAATGGATTCTGTAAACGAAATACTTACTCTTGTCAAAACAAAACTTGTAGACTTCTGTATGGAAAGCGGTCTTAAACTTATAGGTGCACTTCTTCTTGTGATCATAGGTTTTAAGCTGGTGAATGTTTTCGGCAAGAAAATGAAAACAATGAAGCTTTATGAAAAGCTTGACCCCACTGCGAGAAGCTTTATGAGAAGTTTTATTGTAATCGGACTTAAAATTCTTCTTGTGATTTCTGCGGCGATTATTATCGGTATTCCCATGGCATCGCTTGTAGCAGTAATCGGCTCTGCAGGTCTTGCAATCGGTCTTGCTTTGCAGGGAAGCTTAAGCAATATTGCAGGCGGATTTATAATCCTTGTATTCAAACCGTTCAAGGTAGGCGATTTTATTTCAACAGCTGATGCTACAGGCGTTGTAGAAGCGATAAATCTTTTTTACACAAAGGTTGTAACTGTTGATAATCAGGTTGTTATGGTGCCCAACTCAATCATTTCAAACCAGTCACTTACTGATGTTTCAACGAAGGACAAAAGACGAGTTGACCTTGTTTTCAACACATCATATAAATGTGATGTTGAAGAAGTGAAGAAAATACTTCTTGACGTTGCTCTTGACTGCCCGTTGGCACTTAAAGACCCTGAGCCGATGGCAAGACTTAATGAGCATGGTGTGAATTCTCTGGGATTTGTTCTTCGCGTATGGTGTAAAAACGAAGATTACTGGACAGTTTATTTCAACCTTATGGAAGATGTGAAGAAAGCTTTTGATGAAAAAGAAATTGAAATCCCTTATCAGCAGCTTGATATTCATGTTGATAATAAATAAACTGACCTGTTCAGTATTGACAATCAGCGTGTTAATGTGTTAATATGGTAAAGTGGTAACACAGTAAATTTAAAAATCAGGAGATGTTGAACAATGAAAAAGATTTTAGCATTAGTAATGGCAGCTTTACTTATTTGTTTCTCTTTTGCAGGTTGCGGCAAGCTTGACCCTGCACAGGATGTTGAAACAATCAAAGAAAACGGTAAAATCGTTGTTGGTATTACAGAATTTGCTCCCATGGACTACAAAGAAAAGGGCAGCACAGAATGGATCGGCTTTGACGCTGATATGGCAAAGAAATTTGCTGAATACCTTGGCGTAGAAGTTGAATTCCAGCTTATCGACTGGAACAACAAAATTATGGAAGTTGAAAAAGGCACAATCGACTGCGTATGGAACGGTATGACACTTACTGACGAAGTTAAAGCAGGTATGGATTGTTCAGTTCCTTACTGCATCAACTCACAGGTTGTTGTAGTTAACAAAGATGTTGCTGATAAATACCAGACAGCAGAAGCTTGTAAAGAACTTAAATTCGCTGTTGAAGAAGGTTCAGCAGGTGAAGATATGGCTAAAGAAAACGGCTTTGAATATGTTGCAGTTGCAGATATGGCAACAGCACTTATGGAAGTTAAATCAGGTAAATCTGATGCAGCTATCATCGACTCACTTATGGCAGGTGCTATGATTGGTGAAGGTACAGACTATGCTGACCTCACATACACAGCAAAGCTTAACAACGAAGAATACGGCGTAGGCTTCCGTAAGGGCTCAAACCTTGTTGCAGAATTCAACAAATTCTTCGAAGCAGCAGTTGCTGACGGTACAGTTGAAAACATCGCAAAAACATACGGTGTTCAGGAAGCTCTTGTTAAATAATTAGCAGAAATTCGATTTTAAAAACAGAGAGTGCCGGGTGCACTCTCTGTTTTGATGTATATTAAAGGGGTTTTCAGAAGTCCCCTAAAGAAAAGGATGTTTATTTTATGACGTTAGCAGAACAATTTCCTATAGTTCTGGGTGCGCTGAATGAAGGCTTTTTGCAGACGTTGAAGCTCTTTGCAGTTACTTTGCTGGGAGCACTTCCGTTGGGTCTTGTTATTTCATTTGGCTCAATGTCACGTTTTAAGCCTGTAAGTGCTGCAGTTAAAACTTTTGTGTGGATAATCCGCGGCACACCTCTTATGCTTCAGCTTCTTATCATCTTCTACGGATGTTCAATATGGAGCGGTGGTGAAGAAGGTCGTTTTGCGGCTTCTGCTGTAGCATTTATCATTAACTATGCCTGCTATTTCTCTGAAATCTACCGTGGCGGTATACAGGGTGTACCCGTAGGTCAGCAGGAAGCAGGTCAGGTATTGGGTATGTCCAAAAAGCAGATTTTCTTCAAGGTTACTCTGCTTCAGATGGTAAAACGTATTGTACCTCCCATGTCAAATGAAATTATTACACTTGTAAAAGATACTTCACTTGCAAGAATTATTGCTCTTCAGGAAGTTATATGGGCAGGTTATTCTTTTATGAAGGGCTCAAACGGTATCGCAGGTCAGATATGGCCCTTGTTCTTTACAGGTGTTTACTATCTTGCTTTCAGCGGAATACTTACAATTCTCTTCAACAAGGTTGAAAAGAAATTAAGTTACTTTAAAGTGTGAGGTGAGAAGTATGGCTTTACTTGAAGTTAAAAATATAAGAAAAAATTTCGGCAAAACCGAAGTTCTCAAGGGTATCGATTTTTCAATGGAAAAGGGCGATGTTGTTGCAATTATCGGCTCATCAGGCTCGGGTAAAACAACCTTGCTTCGTTGCCTCAATTTCCTTGAAACACCTGATGAAGGTACAATTTCTCTTGGTGAAAAAGTAATATTTGACGCAGAAAATCATAAGAAATTAAGTGATGCGGAAATCAGAAATAACCGTCTTCATTTCGGTCTTGTTTTCCAGTCCTTCAATCTTTTCCCGCAGTACAACGTAAAGAGAAATCTTACTCTTGCAGCAGAACTTCTGGAGTTTGAGAAAATAAAAAATTCAACATCTGAATATAATGACAAAAAAGAGGCTACTGAAGCGATTTCGAAAAAAGCAGACGAATTGCTTCGTCAGGTTGGTCTCTCAGAAAAAGTAAAAGCTTATCCGTGCGAGCTTTCAGGCGGTCAGCAGCAACGTGTGGCTATTGCACGTGCACTTGCACTTGAACCTGATGTGCTTTGCTTTGATGAGCCTACATCGGCTCTTGACCCTGAACTTACAGGTGAAGTTTTAAGAGTAATCAAAGAGCTTAAAAATACGGATAAAACAATGATAGTTGTAACACATGAAATGGAATTTGCTAAAAATGTTGCGGATGTAATTATTTATATGGCAGACGGAGTGATTGAGGAAATGGGGGAACCCAATCAGCTCTTTGAAAATCCGAAAAGTGAAAAACTTAAGGCATTCCTTAAGTCTTCACTTGAAAAAATGTAATCAGGAGAGTTGAGGATGAAAATTATCAGTTTTGTTTTGGCTGTTGTTATGACCTTTTTATCTTTGGGAAGTGCAGACGGCAGCGTACCCGGTCAGCAGGTAGCACAAGATGCGTTTCAGCAGATTTTCCCGGAGGATGGATCAATTAATCCTGAAACCTACAGACTTCTGTCAGGTATTTTCGTGAATATCGTTGCAGAGGGTATTGACGGCAGTAGTGAAGCAGAGGATTTATGGGCTCTTGTAAACGAAATTCCCGTTTATAATGAAGGCGAAAGAGATGCAACAAGAGTTAATATCAAGGCGAGTCCTCTGAGTGAGGCTTTTTCCAAGGTGGCTGCCTCTGTACTTGAAAGTACATCTATACCTCAGAGCATCAAAGATTTCATACGTCTTATCGTGAACGGTGTTTACGATATGTATGCATACCTTATGCCTACTGAAGAAGAAAATGTTTACAGACTTTGCTATGACTTTGTGGATTATTCAGGTGTTGTAGTTTCTGCAAAAACAAGAATGCTTCTGAATAAAGCCACAGGCGAGGTTTATAACGAAAACGGTACAGGTATGCTGGGACTGGGCTTTGACTACGACCTTGATACTTATGTAACAACAACACCTGTTGATGTATGGCAGAGAAATTTCGGTTATTCAGTTGCTTATGATATTCTCGGCGAAATGTTCTTTATGGATTGTAATACATTGAGAATCAAGTTCGAATATGAAGGTAAGGACTGGATGGTGCAGCTCTGGAAGGGTAACTATGCTTTTGATTTGCTCGTAGGCGGTGAAATCGGACTTTACAACAAAGAAAAGAGTGTGCCCCTGCAGTATAACTGTGCAGGTACTGAAGATGAACTTAAGATGACTATGACAATCACTCATGGCGAAGAAGAGCTTGTTGTTATGGATGAGCGTGTGCACTGGTGGATGATGGGTCTTAAATTTATGGAAAATGTTCCTGCAGACGAGCTTACTCTCAGCGGAAGCATTGAATTTGAAAATGAAGCTATGAAGGATGCTTTTATGGCTTCTGCAAGTCAGTATACAGACGAACTTCAGTTGCAGATACAGGGCAACAAGGTTGAGCTTATATGGAAATAATCAGGCTGCATTGCCTGAACTTTAACGGGATAGTTTTGTAACTATTCCGTTAATATTTTTTTGTTTACAAATCCTGAAAAGAGTAGTATAATTTTTAATGGAATATTTTCGGAATCACTGCAAAAGGTGTTTGTTTTATGAGAGAAATAAATGTATCTGTAATAACTGAAAAAATAAGTGAAATGTGTATTCGTGCAAACAGGTTTCTTCCGTGTTCACTTGCGGATAAAATCTGTTCTGCAGTTAATGACGAAAAGGAAGCTCTGCCCGGAAGCATTATGCGCGATATAAGGGATAATCTTGACTGCGCAAAGGAATTGGGTGTGCCTATCTGTCAGGATACGGGAATGGCTGTTATTTTTGCAGAAATCGGTCAGGACGTGCATTTTGTTGGCGGAAGCTTTGAAAAAGCAGTGAACGAGGGCGTTAAAAAAGGCTATACTGAAGGTCTTTTACGTCTTTCCATAGTCAGAGACCCTCTTAAAAACAGAGAGAATACAGGCGATAATACTCCTGCAGTTATTCACACAAAAATTGTTGACGGAGAAAATGTGAAAATCACTGTTGCACCGAAAGGCTTCGGCAGTGAAAATATGAGCCGTCTTAAAATGATGACACCTTCTGTCAGCCGTGAAGATATTATTGATTTTGTTGTAGAAACGGTGAAAATCGCAGGAGGGAATCCTTGTCCGCCTATGGTTCTTGGCGTTGGTATAGGCGGAGATTTCGAAACAGTTGCACTAAATGCCAAAAGAGCACTCTGCAGAGATGTGGCACAACGAAACGAAGATGATTTCTATGCCGAAATGGAAGCGGAAATTTTAAAAAGAGTAAATGAAACCAATATAGGTCCTCAGGGATTCGGAGGCAGAACAACTGCCCTTGCAGTAAATATAGAAACAGCACCTACACATATTGCAGGCTTGCCTGTCGCGGTTAATGTAGGATGCCACGTTACAAGACATTTGACGGAGATAGTATAATGAAAATTAATTTTGTAGTACCTTGTCTTTTAGGACTTGAAAAACCCATTGCAGATGAGCTTAAAATGATTGAAGCGGAAGATGTTATCTGTGAAAACGGAAGAGTTTTGTTTTCCGGTGACGAGAGAATTCTTGCACGTGCAAATATCTGTTTGCGTTTTGCTGAAAGAATACAGATTCTTGTAGGCTCTTTTGAGGCAAGAAGCTTTGAAGAACTTTTTCAGGGCACCAAAAAACTTCCCTGGGAAGAATGGATTTCTGCCACAGATGAATTTCCGGTTAAAGGTTATTCTATAAATTCAACGCTTTTTTCTGTAAGCGACTGCCAGTCAATTATCAAAAAAGCAGTTGTTGAAAGGCTTAAATCAAAATATAAAATTGAATGGTTTGAAGAAACAGGACCTGTTCATCAGATACAGTTTTCTATAATGAAAGATAAAGTAAGTCTTCTCCTTGATACGTCAGGTGCAGGCCTTCACAAAAGGGGATACCGCCTTGAGGCAAACGGAGCACCTATCAAGGAAACTCTTGCAGCATCTTTCAACTATCTTGCGAGAGTGAGAAATTACCACACATTATATGACCCTATGTGCGGTTCAGGCACAATTCTCATTGAGGGCGCAATGATGGCACATAATATTGCACCGGGTGTGAACAGACATTTTACTGCAGAGCGTTGGGAGCAGATTGATAATGCCGTGTGGTCAGAGGAAAGAGAAAGGGCAAAAAGCCTTGTAAATATGGATTCTTCCTTTGTGGCTTACGGTTCTGATATCGATGAACAAACCCTTGAAATTGCAAAAATCAATGCTCAGCGTGCAGGCGTGCAGGATAAGATATTCTTTGAAAAGCGTGATATAAAAGATTTTGAGCCTAAAAGCGATAAAGGCACAGTTATAGTTAATCCGCCCTATGGAGAAAGGCTTCTGGATACAGAAGAAGCAAGTCGTATTTACAGAATTATGGGTGAAAAGTTTGTGCAGAAACGCGGTTGGGGCTATTATATAATCAGTCCGTCAGAAGATTTTGAGTACGATTTCGGCAGAAAAGCAGATAAGCGCAGAAAACTTTACAACGGTATGATAAAGTGTAATCTATATATGTATTTCAAGTGATTTTTTATCGAGGTGAAGAAGGGTGAAATACGTTTTTATTGTCAATCCTGTTGCCGGAAAGAAAAAGGCCGGTGAATTTATCCCTGAAATTGAAAAGATTTGCAGGGCAAAAGGTGTTGACTACGAGATTTACAAAACTGCAGGTGTAGGCGAAGCTAAAAAGTATACACGCAGATTAGGCGAAAGCGGTGAAGTCGTGCGTGTTTACGGTTGCGGTGGCGACGGTACATTGTTTGAAGTTATCAACGGTGCGGTAGGTTTTGATAATCTGCAGGTAGGTGCACTGCCTTTAGGTTCAGGAAACGACTTCGTGAGAAATTTCGGTAAGAAAAAAGATTTCCTTGATGTGCTCAGTCAGCTTGATGGTGAAAGCAGAAAAATCGACCTTATAAAATGCGGTGAAAAATATGCAATAAGCCAATGCTCAATGGGTATTGATGCGGAAGTCTGTGCAAAACAGGCTGCATTCAAAAAGCTTCCCCTTATGTCAGGCGAAATGGCATACACAGCGTCACTTGTTTATTGCTTCATAACAAAATCAAGCAATGTTTTTGAAATTTCTATTGATGACGGAGAGTTTGAAACATACAACGTTCTTTTTGCTCTTTGCGGTAATGCACGCTACTACGGCGGAGGATACAAGGGTATTCCCCTTGCTGTGTGTGATGACGGACTTCTCGATTTCATTATCGTCAGAAAAGATATGCCTGTTATAAAATTCCTTAAGGAAATGGGCAATTATAAAGCAGGTAAACACCTTGAATGGGACAGAACCATATTCAGAAGAGGTAAGAAAATGACTGTCAGAAGCCGTAAATTTTCCGCAGTTAATGTTGACGGCGAATGTGAATTTGTTAAAGAACGTACTTTTGAAATTGTGCCGAAGGGTATTAATTTTGTTTTTCCGTCAAATATTAATTATGACGAAATCCATAAAGTGTGGGAAGAAGAAAATAAATCTTTGGAAAATGTATTTACTTTTGCAGTTTAATGTGTTAAAATGTAAAAGATAATTCTATTTAGGAGGCATTTGCTTTGAAGGATGCTTTTAAAGACGAAAATATAGATTTTCTTATACGTTCAGTTCTTGCTCTTGAAACTGAAGAAGAAGTTTTTAATTTTTTCTGCGATTTGTGTACTGTTACAGAATTGCAGTCTATTTCTCAGCGCCTTGTTGTGGCAAAAATGCTCAGCGATAAAGCTGTTTACAGCGATATCGTGAAAAAAACAAAGGCAAGCACAGCAACTATAAGCCGCGTTAATCGTTCACTCAAATACGGTAATGACGGTTACGAAATAATTTTTGACCGAATCAGGGAGCAGGAAAAATGAGTTACGGCAGTTTTGCGAACTTTTATGACCGACTTACTGAAAATGTAGATTATAAATCATACGCCGCTTATATTAAGCGGCTTTTTGACAGTTACGGCAAAAATAAAAAAATAAATTCCGTTCTTGATGTTGCCTGCGGTACAGGTTCTCTTACGGCTGAACTTTCAAAGCTTGGTTTTGAAATGATTGGTGCAGACTCATCTGCTGATATGCTTATGGAAGCACAGATGAAAAAGACGGAAGAAAACCTTGATATTCTCTATCTTTGTCAGAGTGCAGAGGAGCTGGATCTTTACGGTACCGTGCAGGGTGCTGTATGTACTTTGGACAGTATAAATCACATAACAGATAAAGATGATGTTTTAAAGGCTTTTAAGAAAGTATCTCTTTTTACGGAGACTGACGGGATTTTTATTTTTGACCTTAACACAGAATATAAGCACAGAGAAATTCTGGGCAACAATACTTTTGTCTACGACCTTGACGATGTTTATTGCGTATGGCAGAATGAGTTTGACGAAGAAAATCTTCTGACTCATATTACTCTTGATATTTTCTGTGAAGAGGACGGCCTCTATGACCGCTTTACGGAGGAATTTGATGAGAGAGCATATTCTCACGAAGAAGTTCTGAATTGGCTTGAAAAGAGCGATTTTGAGTTTTTAGAGTGCTTTAAAGAAATGACAGAAGAAAAACCCGATGAAGAAACACAGAGACTTATATATATTGCGAGGAAAAAGTAATGGGTAAAATTGTAAGATGTATTTCACAGGAAGGTGATTTGACTGTAATGGCAGTCGAGTCCACAGATATGGTACAGCGTGCACACGAAATTCATTCAACTTCAAAAGTAACTTCTGCGGCATTAGGCAGACTCCTTACCGCTGCAAGTATGATGGGTGCGGTGCTTAAAGGCGCAGATTCAAGCGTTACTCTGCGTGTAAACGGCGGAGGTCCTGCAGGCAGTGTTATTGCAGTTTCTGACAGCACAGGTAACGTAAGAGGTTATGTGGGTGATGCATCAGTTGAACTTCCTCTTAATAAAAAGGGTAAACTTGACGTATCAGGTGCAGTAGGTACAGACGGATTTGTTACCGTTATCAAAGACCTTGGTATGAAAGAGCCTTACATCGGTCAGACTCCCATTGTAACAGGTGAAATTGCTGAAGATATTACAAGTTATTTTGCATCAAGTGAACAGACACCTACAGTATGTGCTCTTGGTGTGCTTGTTGACCCTGAAACGAAGGATATAATTACTTCAGGCGGATTTATAATTCAGCTTCTTCCGACTGCTATGGAAGATACAATCGAAAAAGTTGAAAGATGTATAAAAGATATTGAGCCTGTAACAACTATGCTTGTGTCAGGTCTTTCGCCTGAAGAAATCTGCAGAAAGGTTCTTCCTGAATTCACTCTTGATGTTCTTGATGAGTCAGAGGTTGCATATAAATGTACATGTACAAAAGAGCGTGTTGAAAAGGCACTTATCTCAACAGGTGAGGAAGCACTTCTTGAAATGGCAGAGGATGAAGAGACAGAGATTTCCTGTAACTTCTGTGATAAAAAATTTGTATTTACTTCAGATGAAATTAAAAAAATCATAAAAAAATCAAAATAATTTTTGCTTAAAAACCCAATAGAATCAAGGTTTTCAGAAGAAATAAAAAATTTTTCAAAAAATTTTAAAAAAAGTATTGACAAAAGGGTTGATATAGTGTATACTTATCAACGTTGCAAATGCAAACGCTCTTAAAAAACCGAGCAACGCAGAGTGCAATATACGTGGGAGCATAGCTCAGCTGGGAGAGCATCTGCCTTACAAGCAGAGGGTCATAGGTTCGAGCCCTATTGTTCCCACCAGTTATTTGGCCCGGTAGTTCAGTTGGTTAGAACGCTAGCCTGTCACGCTAGAGGTCGACGGTTCGAGCCCGTTCCGGGTCGCCAAATAATTGCCTCTGTAGCTCAGTTGGTAGAGCAGAGGACTGAAAATCCTCGTGTCGTTGGTTCGATTCCGACCGGAGGCACCATATGCGGATGTAGCTCATCTGGTAGAGCGCCACCTTGCCAAGGTGGAGGTAGCGGGTTCGAGCCCCGTCATCCGCTCCACAAAGAAGTCGCTGAAATGTAATATTTTAGCGGCTTTTAAAATAAAATTAAATATGGCGCCATAGCCAAGTGGTAAGGCAGAGGTCTGCAAAACCTTTATTCCCCAGTTCAAATCTGGGTGGCGCCTCCAAAGCCCCAAGGACGATAGTTCTTGGGGCTTACTTCTTACTTATTACCTCTTCACTCTTACCTGAAAAGTCCTTGGGGCTTTGGAAAGTAATAAGTAAAAGGTAATAAGTATTTTTGCAAGGCTCCGCCTTGCATTTTTTATTTTTAAGTGATATAGTTAAGTCAAGAAGGGTGGTAATTTTATGGCTGATAGTCCGTTGATTATAAAATCCAAAGAGTTTGCTTTGCAGATAATTAAAGTTTGTAACTATATAAAGCAGACTAAGAAAGAAACAGTTTTGACAAATCAACTTATTCGTTCAGGTACATCTGTTGGTGCAAATATTCGTGAAGCTTTTTACGGACACGGAACTGCTGATTTTATTGCCAGACTACAAATTGCTCTGAAAGAGTGCAGTGAAAGCGAGTATTGGTTAGAACTTTTAATTGAAAGCGGATATTACGACAATAGAGATGTTCTTGATAAATGTATTGAGGTTAAGAAATTATTGATTTCATCTATAAATACAGCTAAAAGTAAGTTGAATAAATAACCAAGGTGGTGTTGTGATGAAAAAACTTATATCAGTTTTAATGTGTGTATTAATTGTACTTTCTTTTGCTGCTTGTGGAGGTATGTCAATATCAAATAGTAGGTATAATGAAATATCAAACTATGTTTTAGATAATATTGATAAGCTTTCAACAGAAAAAGAAATTGAGTTTTTTGATTATGAAGCCACAGGATTGAGTATTGGTGGCGTTTATTATGGGTATTATTACACCGAAAATAATGAGGTACTTGTTCCTGATTTTTATTCAGGTGATAATATGGGTGAAAAATATGAAGATGATAACGGAACATATTTCGGAAAGCCTAATAATGGTACAGATTGGTGTTTCGTAAAACAAATCACAAATAATTGGTATTATTATGAGTTGCACTGGGGATAAAAACAAATATCACAGGTTCTAAAATGAGACATACTGCCAAAAAACCTGAATGCGACAGCGTTCAGGTTTTTTACTTATTACCTATTACCTCTTCACTCTTACCTAAAATTGCATTCAGGATTTTTTGGGAAGTAATAAGAACCTCACGAAACAAGACGAAATCAAAGATTTCTTTGTTTCGGAGAACCTTGTTACTCGCAAGCTCGTAATAAGAACCTTACGAAATAAAACAAAATCAAAGATTTCTTTGTTTCGGAGAACCTTGTTACTCGCAAGCTCGTAATAAGAACCTCACGAAACAAGACGAAATCAAAGATTTCTTTGTTTCGGAGAACCTTGTTACTCGCAAG
>JAZQWT010000184.1:0-9191 GCA_045632485.1 Acutalibacteraceae bacterium | reverse complement strand
AGAAAACAAGCTGAAAATAGTTGTAACAAACACACCGGCAAACTGGTATACTCATACCGATTATTTCGACAAGTGGAAAACAGAAGAATTATCTCCCTATTTTGACGGAGAAAAAGAATCAGCCAAAGATTCTGCATCAGGCGGTTTATACGGACCTGTTGTGTTATATACAGAATGAAATCTGATTATGCATAAAATAAAAAGCACCGATACGCAATAGCATTATCGGTGTTTTTTATTTGTATCCTGAGTGTTTTTTACAAGTAATTCAATCAACAAATGTAAGAAAAAATATTCCTTAGCATTGAAGAAAATATTTTTGCGTGATATAATCGTTATATACTGTTTACAAGGAAGAAAAGAAATGAGTAAAAACATAAGATATCTGCTGGGTATTGACGGCGGAGGTACAAAAACAGAATTTCTGCTGACAAGCTCAGACGGAAACGAAATCAGAAGACTGTTTCTCGGCAACTCAAATCCTGTAAATCAGGGAATTGAAAATACTTTCGCTGTTCTCAGGGAAGGTATAACTGAAATATGTACTGATATTGACATCAGTAAGGTTTCCGTTTTTGCAGGTATCGCAGGCAGTAAAACGGACGAAAACCAAAAGCTTATCTGTCATTTTCTCTCAGACTTCGGTTTTGGTTTCTTTGATTGCACAAGTGATATAGACCTTGCACTTGAGGTTTCACTTAAAGGCGGAAACGGAACTTGTGTGATTATGGGAACAGGCATTGTTGCTTTTTCACGTTCAGGTGAAAATCTTCAACGTGCAGGCGGACGAGGATATATGATTGACAAGGGTGGCAGCGGATTTCATTTCGGCTCTGATGCCCTCAATTGTGCTTTCGGATACATTGACAGCAAAGACGGAAGTGAAACAATTCTGAACCTTATTGAGAAAAAACTTGGTAAAGAACTCGTTTCTTCCGTTTCTGAAATCTATAACGGTGGTCCTTCCTATATTGCATCCTTTGCACCTGTGATTTTTGAAGCATTCGGGCTGGGTGATACTTTCGCATCGGAAATTATTGAACGTAATGCTTGTGAGGCTGCAAAAATTATAAACAGTTCACGAAAAGCACTTGAGAAATCCGATGATAAAATTGTTATATGTGGCGGACTTTGTAAACAGAAAGAGATCCTTTATCCTTATCTTTTTAAATACATTGACGATGATGCACCCCTCACCTTTCTTGACGAGCCTATGGTAAACGGTGCAATTACACTTGCAAAAAGGTTGTGTGAAAATGCTTAAAACAGAAATGAGAAACCCCGACTCCTACGGCATTGACAAGATGTCAACTTCCGGAATGCTTGAAATCATTAATAACGAAAATGCAAAGGTAACAGTTGCTGTAGAAAAGGCTTTACCGCAAATTGCAGTTGTATGTGATGAAGTTGCCGATACAATAAAAGCAGGTGGAAGAATTTTTTATATAGGAAGCGGTACTTCAGGCAGACTTGCAGTTTGTGATGCAGCAGAATGTCCCCCTACATTCGGTGTGCCTTATGACCTTTTCAACGGCATTATTGCAGGTGGTGAAAAGTGTATGTTCAAGGCTGCAGAAAACGCAGAAGACAACCCCGATGCAGGTATAGAAGACCTGAAAAACCGTAATTTCTGTGACAAAGATATATTGATAGGAATTTCTGCATCAGGCTCAGCCGCTTACGTTATTTCTGCCGTAAATTATGCGAAAAGCATTGGTGCGAAAGCTTTTTCAATCACAAACAATCCTGATTCAGAATTGGGAAAAGCAGCAGACATTGACATCTGTGCCGATACAGGACCTGAAGTTATTACAGGTTCAACACGAATGAAAGCAGGTACTGCACAAAAAATTATCCTCAATATGATTTCAACCGCATCTATGGTTAAATGCGGCCACGTTTATGAAAATATGATGATTAATCTTAAACCCACCAACAAAAAGCTTCGCAGGAGAATGATTGGTATTGTTACCGAGATACTTGGTTGCGAAGCAGAAAGAGCAGAAGAGCTTCTTGAAAAAAACGGCTGGAGTATCCGCTCTGCCATAGAAATTTCCGAATAACGCCATAAGAAAACCGACAAATCTGAAATGAGATTTGTCGGTTTTTTATTTAAGTTTCATGCCGTAAGCAAGTGTTGCTTCATTGTTTCAACAAACGATTTACTTTCTCTGCTTATTTTGTATATTCATTCAGACTGTCAACAGTTATTAAAACCTGATTATCACTTACGGTTGCAAAGCCGTCAGAAATATCAACTGAAAGAACAGTTTTATCATCTGAAGTCAGAATTACCGTACCTTCTTTAAGAGAAAACACTGCCCTTGCATGACCTTTCTTTATTCCGTAGGAGCCTGAAAAATCTCCCTTTACACTATCGGCAACGGGAAGACGTACACTCTCGCATTTTATATCTGAAATCTGTTTTTCAACGCTGAAAAAACTGACGTTAAGAACATCATTCATATATATCACCCATTATCCTTTTTGTATGCGCAATACACATCATCTGCTGTTCCTGACATAAGGAAATACTGTTCAGGAACAATATCAAGTTCGCCTGAAAGAATACTCTCTACGCTGTCAATAGTTTTTTCAAGAGGAACAAATATACCTGCCTGACCTGTAAAACTTTCTGCAACGTGGAAGGGCTGACTCATAAAACGCTGAATTCTTCTTGCTCTTTTTACTGTCTGTTTATCTTCGGGAGACAGTTCATCCATACCAAGAATTGCAATAATATCCTGAAGTTCTGCGTATTTCTGCAATACACGTTGTGTTTCTTTTGCCACCTTGTAATGCTTTTCTCCCACAAAATCAGGTGAAAGTGCTCTTGATGATGATTCAAGAGGATCAACTGCAGGATAAATACCCAGTTCAACAATCTTTCTTGAAAGAACTGTTGTTGCATCAAGGTGTGAGAATGTAGTTGCAGGAGCCGGGTCTGTAAGGTCGTCGGCAGGCACATAAACCGCCTGAACAGATGTTATTGAACCGTTACCTGTTGAAACGATTCTTTCCTGCAATTTACCCATTTCAGAAGCAAGGGTCGGCTGATAACCAACTGCAGAAGGCATTCTGCCTAAAAGTGCTGAAACCTCACTGCCTGCCTGAGTAAAGCGAAAGATATTATCAATAAACAAAAGCACATCTTTGTGTGACTCTTCACGGAAATATTCAGCCATTGTAAGACCTACAAGGGGCACACGAAGTCTTGCACCTGCAGTTTCGTTCATCTGACCGAAAACAAGTGCTGTTTTATCAATAACTCCTGACTGATTCATTTCATTCCACAGGTCATTACCTTCTCTTGAACGCTCACCAACACCTGCAAAAACAGAGTAGCCGTCGTGTTCAAAAGCAACGTTTCTGATAAGCTCCATAATAAGAACCGTTTTGCCGACACCTGCACCGCCGAAAAGACCGATTTTACCGCCTTTGACATAAGGTGTCATAAGGTCAATAACCTTTATGCCTGTTTCGAGAATATCGTTAGATGAAACAATTTCGGCAAAGGAAGGAGCAGGGTGATGAATAGGCCACTGCATTTCTGTTTTTATAGCCTCTCCCCTGTCAATGGGTTTACCTGTAACGTTAACCATTCTGCCGAGAGTTTCCTTACCTACACTGATTTTAATAGGCTCTCCCGTATCAACAGCTCTCATACCTCTTGACATACCGTCTGTAGGATTCATAGAGATACATCTTACTTCCCCGTTTCCGAGATGCTGTGATACTTCAAGAGTATATATTTCATCATTTACCTGAACATTGATTTCATTGAAAATATCGGGAATTTCATTTACATCGAATAAAACATCAACTACGGGACCTGTTATTCTCTGAACCATTCCCACTGAGTTTTTTGCCATAAATTACGCTTCCCCTTCCATTGAAAAATCCGATGAAACTTCAATAACATCGGCAGTTACCTGACTCTGACGTTTACGGTTAATTTCCGTTTCAAGCTGTGCACTGTACTCGCAGGCTGTATCGTATGCACTTCTCATAGTTGTGAGAGTTGCAGCCTGAGCACCAAGTGCAGTTTCAAGTATTTTTTTATAAAGAATTGAAATAAGAATTTTTTCAGCAGTATGGACTATAACCGTCTGTTTATCAGGAACAAACAACGGGTCTTCACACGCTGACTCATCTTCATCAAAAGTGAATAAGTCTTTGCACACAGGACTCTGACTCATCATATTCTGATATTCAGGATATACGATTTTCACTGTTGATATTTTTTCCTTTTCCATCATTTTTTTAATCATATTAAAAAGTTCCTGTGCGTCCTGATATGACGGAATATCAGAAAAAATATAAGAACTGACATAAGGAATCTTTTTGTTATCAAAATAATCCTTAGCCTTTTTACCGCAACTGATCACAAGTGAATTATTTTCCTGCTTATCAAGAATATCACTGAAAAACGAGAGAAGCTCGTTATTGAAGCTTCCGCACATTCCTTTATTTGAAGAAAGAACGATATATAACACTGAAGACGAAGGATTTTCAACCTGAAAAACAGAGTTGAAATCTTTTCTGTAATTGCGGTACATACTGTTACATTGTTCAGCGTATTTTTCATAATCCGAATACAGCGAGGAAAGCTTTGAATATTTAACGGTAGATGTGGTTTTCACTGCCTGGGCAAGTTTTCGTGTTGAAAGAATTACCTGCAGTTTCTTTTTAAGATTCTGTATGGTAGGCATAATTAAAACCTCTCACCGAACTCTGCAAGAGCACCGTTGAGTTCCTGCCTGAGTGTGTCATCAAGTTTATCCGCGTTCTTCACCTTTGAAAGGAGTGAATTCTTTTCTGTTTCAAAAAATTTATAAAGTTCTTTTTCAAATCTTTCCATATCCTGAACGTCAACATTTTTAGTATATCCTTCGCTGACGGCATAGATAAGTACAGACTGCAATTCATCAGGAACAGGTGCATATCTTCTCTGCTTCAGCACCTCTGTAAGACGTCTGCCTGCATCAAGAGTTGCCTTTGTTGCATCGTCTATATCGGTGCCGAACTGCATAAATTCGGCAAGCTCCCTGTATTGTGCAAGTCTTGTTCTCAGGCTTGCAGAAATCTTTTTCATAACAGGTCTCTGCGCTGCACCGCCTACTCGTGAAACTGAAAGACCAACATTTACAGCAGGACGCTGACCTTCATTGAACAATTCTGTATCAAGGAAAATCTGACCGTCTGTAATTGAAATAACGTTTGTAGGAATGTATGCAGATATATCGCCTGCAAGAGTTTCAACGATGGGAAGAGCAGTAATTGAGCCTCCTCCGAGTTCATCAGAAAGATGTGCTGCTCTTTCAAGAAGTCTTGAGTGAAGATAGAAAATATCACCGGGATATGCCTCACGTCCTGAAGGACGGTGAAGAAGAAGTGAAAGCTCACGATAAGCAACAGCGTGCTTTGAAAGGTCGTCATAAACTATGAGAACATCCTTGCCTTCGTACATAAAACATTCTGCCATAGCCGCACCTGAGAAAGGTGCAATATACTGAAGCGCCGCTGATGAAGAAGCCGGCACCGCAATAATTGTGGTATATTCCATAGCACCCTTTGACTGAAGTTTTTCTCTGATTTCGGCAACTGAGGTTTCTTTCTGACCGATTGCAACGTAAATACAGATTGTATTTTTGCCTTTCTGATTGATAATCGTATCAACAGCAACAGCAGTTTTACCGGTCTGTCTGTCACCGATTATAAGTTCTCGCTGTCCTTTACCGATGGGAACAAGAGCATCAATTGCTTTGATACCCGTATGCAAGGGTGAATTTACGGGAGAACGGTCGAGAATTGCAGGTGCTTTATATTCGATAGGTCTTGTTTTTTCGCAAGGGATATATCCAAGAGCATCAATGGGGTTTCCCAGAGCATCAACAACTCTGCCCAATAAGTTTTCACCGACAGGAACAGATGCTATTGTGCCTACACGTCTTACACGGCTGCCTGATTCAATATGAGAAAATTCGCCGAAAATAACACAGCCTATTCTGTTTTGCTGAATATCGAGAACCATACCTGTTTCTCCGCATTCAAACTCAACAACCTCGCCGTACATAATGTCGGCAAGACCGTCCATCCAGCAGATACCGTCAGAAACAGTCATAACACGGCCTAACTGATATTTATGAATCTGAGGTCTGAATTCTTCTGCTTTCTCTGTGAATTCCTGAATAAGCAGACCAATTGTGTCATCTTCCATAATAGGCTCATGGTTCATATTCTTTTCAAAATGATAAAGCTCTTCACTTACCGTACCGTCATAAACAGTATCACCTATACGGAGCTTGAGACCGCCTATAAGAGATGAGTCTTCAAGCACCCAGAAAGATGTTTTACCGCCTACACTTTCCAGAAGCTCTTTTGTTGCCTTATCGATTTTTTCAACCAATTCTTTTTCAGCAGGAAATGCAGATGTAAGTGTAACATAAAGCACATCGTGTTGTTTAAGATAAGCCATATCACCTGCTGTAAGACTGATTTCCGAAAGAATCGCATCAACGACTTCACCGTCAAGCTTTCTTATTTCTTCTGCATATTTTTCATAAGAAAAAAGCTTGATTACATTCTCTTTCATAACAGAAAAAAGTTCTTTTCTGGCATCTTCAATCATCTGACGATGAATTTCGCTGTACTCTCTTTCTTTGAAAGCTTTTATAGAATTGATTTTTTCTTCCGTATGTGCTTTTACATTAAGAATTTCATCATTCAGTTCATCATCTTCATAAAATTCTTCGGAGACAGACTCGAAAACAGGCATTTCTGTTTTTTCAATTTCTTCTGCTTCATCAAGTTCTTTATTGATTTTTTCAAGGCGACCGCCAAAAATGCGTTTGACGGTTTTTCTGCCAACAAGGACAAGAATTGCAAGAAGAATAATGAAGTTAATTATTACGTATTGTATTTGCATAACACATCATATCCTATGAGATATTATATTTTTTGCGAACAAAGCCGCCGCTGTCTCCATTTTCGGAGCAACGGAAGAAACAATTTTATCGTGTTCATCTGTAATGCCCTCTCTGTACTGCTGTACGTCGCTGAGGCATTGTCTTTGTGCGGCTTCGATTTCTTTTTTGCTCTGTAACTGTAATTGTTCAAGTTTTATTTTTGTTTCTTTTCTGTTTTTTTCTTCCAGAAGAGCCTTTTCTTTTTCTGCCTTTTCTTTATGCTCAGAAACAAGCTTTTCAATATCTTCTTTCTTTTTTGAGGCAGCCTGAATTTTTTCACGACGGCTGTCAATCACTTTCAGCACAGGCGTAAAAAGCAGGTTTTTAAGAATTAACATCAGAAGCAGAAAGCATATTACAGTCCAGACCACAACTGACAGTTGAATGTTCATGGTTTACTCCTCAGATTTTTGAAATAAGCATAAATGCAATAAGAAGTCCGTAAATTGTAAGAGCTTCCATAAGAGCAAGTGAGATGATAAGTGTTGAACGGATGTCTTTTGCAGCATCGGGCTGACGCGCAATGCTTTCCATTGCTGCTTTAGCTGTTAAGCCCTGACCGAGTGCAGGACCGAGTGTACTGATTGCAATTGAGATTGCTGCTGCGATTGCGATAATTGCTGAATTTGTCATATTTATTACTCCTTTAAAATAAAAAGTTTTTTATTCTGTAACCTCGTCAAGATAAATCGAAACGAGCATTGTAAACACTATTGCCTGCAAAGCACAGAAAAGTAAAGAAAGTGCCATCATTACCACAGGTGCACCTATAGGGAAAATGTGATAAAGCTCTTCAGTTACCATTTCTTCACCGAAAATGTTACCGTAAAGTCTGAGTGCAAGAGATGCAGGCTTGATTATTTCATCAAGCACAAGAAGGGGTAACATAAAAGCCATCGGCATTACGAAATGCTTGAAATAGTGCTTTGCATTGTGTCTTATACCTGAAACCTGTAAAAAGATAAATGTTACTATACCAAGTGCCCCTGTTACGGAAAGCGATGCTGTGGGGGCTTTTACATATTCGGTAAGACCTACACCGGGAATCATTCCCGAATAGTTGGAAAAAATTATAAAAACAAAAAGTGATGCGAGAAAAGTGAAATACTTTCTTGTTTTCTTTTTGCCGAGAATATCTGTAAAAAAGTTATCAAGATATTCAATACCGGTTTCTATAACATTCTGAAATTTACCCGGTCTTTCTTTAAGATTCTTTTTCACAATAAGTGACAACACTGTAAAAAGCAACAGCATTATCCACATTGCAATAACCTCACCGGTTACATCAAGAATGCCGAAAAGGCTGATAATTACTTCCGATTTTTCACCCATCCGCTTCATCCTCCTTTTTCTTTGCTTTCATTGCATCGTTAATAGCCAGAAGTTTTTTTGTAAATAAAAACATAGGCACTGTCATTCCCGCAACTGCACCCACAAGAAGATATATGAGAGATGCAATTTGCGTTTTTGAACCGATGAAATATACTGCCACAAGATATCCTACCTGAAGAATCTGTCGTGCAACAAGTGTGACAGAATATTTATCAGGGGCTTTGAGAAGCACTTTTTTTGAAATAATATAGTTCAAAAAGGCGATAAAAAAGCCGACTGCCGCAGCAATCGCAGCACCCGTTATGTTTACTATCATATTCTCACCAACTTATATCTGTTTTCATCGTTATTATAGCACTCTGGTTTCTTTTGTCAATAGTATTATTTTACATTTTATCTATACAAATTATGTCTATTTTTTGCCAAATTTACAAGGCTGCAAAAAACGCTTTTTCCGTTTATGGTTTCCGGTTGTGACAGTTTCATATAAGAAAAGCCGACGGATTGAATTTACGTCGGCTTATTTATTTTATTTCAGTTTTCGTCTTCAATAAAGCCGTAATATTTTCCCATCCAGAAGGCAGTGGTGTAAACGTAACAGCTTTCAATCAGGCGTGTACCGTTTGCAATATCTTCGTCAAGGAAATCATAGGGGTTGCGGTCATATTTTGTAATTGAACGCTCATCAGGCATAAGGAGCTTCGATGTTTCTTCCTTACCTCCGAGAAGCCTTATACTTTTTACGTCTTTGCGGTTTGTAACATTCACGCTTGCTGCAAGATTTGAAACATTCTGACGTCTGAACCAATCGGCAAGCAAATCAGTGTCAATTTCATCATCAGGACAGCTGAGCATAAACGGAAAATCATATACGGGATTATGCTCTCTGCG
>JAZQWT010000183.1:0-10652 GCA_045632485.1 Acutalibacteraceae bacterium | reverse complement strand
CAGCTGTATCCGTAACACTCATAGTAATTACGGCAATTCTCACAGGTATCGGCATATTCGATAAAATAGCAAAAGTTGCAGGTGCAGGTACTATTGTTCCCATAACAGGCTTTGCAAACTCCGTTGTTTCCCCTGCAATGGAATTCAAAACAGAAGGCAGCATCCTCGGCACTGCTGCAAATATTTTCAAGCTTGCAGGACCTGTAATTCTTTACTCCACCCTTGCAGCATTTGTTTACGGAATAATTTATTGGATTACCGCAATTGTATAATTTCAGGACAAAAAAAGGGAGAGCACTAACGCTGAATTCCCTTAGGGTAGCGCAAATAATCTGAACCCGTTTTTTACAGGCTGATTTTCGCTGACCCTTTGTTAAAATACTCGCAAATCCGTCAGGATTTGCTGTGTTTTTGCCTCGGTTCACCAAAAATCATTTCTATAAAAAATCTTCGACCAAAAAGTTGAAGATTTTTATTGAATTTTTGGTGGCTGAGTGTGAAGAAAGGCTAACGCCTTTCAAACACGAAACGCCGAAAAGACTTAAAAAGATTGACTTTTTGGCGTGTTCGGATTATATGTGCTACCCTAGGCAGTATTTCTTTGAAATGCGAACTTACGTCACAATTATGCATTAAAAAGCACCGATACGCTGTAGCGTATCGGTGTTTTCAGCCTTTTCCTGTACTCACAATTTTACAATTGTGATACAATGATATTTTATATTTTATTTTTCTGCTTTTTGAAATATCCCTTTATAAAAATCAGCACTCCGATGCCGAGCAAGGGGAAAATCATTGCAGTGAGCATACCCGCTTTCATACCAATCTGTTCAGTTGTAAGATTAAGTGTTGCACTCATATCTGAAGCAAATTTGCTTACTGCAACCTTGTCTGCAACTGCACCTAAAAGCTGAGGTGAAACAGATGCACCGAAATCTCCGCCTGCTGCCATAAGAGCATATGCCGCCACACCGGGATTGGGGATTTTTTCTTCCATAAGAATGAGTGTACCGGGCCAGAGCATTGATGTACAGAAACCTGTAAACACACAGGCAATCATTGAAACAACAGGGATTGTGGAAATTGCTGCAATCAGATAACAGGCTGTTGCACCTATCATACCAAGCAGAAGTGTGTTTGAAATATTTTTGCCGTATTTTGCATAAAGCGTTCTGGCAACACCGAGAAGCACAGCAAACAAAGTAAGACCTAAAATATCGCCTACTGCCTTTGAAATATTAAGTGCATTTTCTATGTAACTTGAAATCCAGTTAGTCATTGAGTTTTCTGCCGCACTGCCAAGGAAAATACACATAACACAAAGCGCCATCGCGAAACCTTTTTTTGTTCCTTTGCCCTCGCTTTTTTCTTGTGTAAGATTCATTTCGGGCATAGGAGAAGTGCAGAAAAGCACACAGGAAACAATAGACAGAAGTCCGAAGAAGGATGCAAGATACATCCAGTTTTCAGCACCGAAAAGTCTGAAGAAGATTGTGCTGACCACAACTACAAATACAACACCGTAAGCATAAAGAGAATGGAGAATACTCATATCTTTCTCAGGTGTTTCAGAAGGAATTGCCGCAACAACAGGACTGAGAAGCACTTCGCTGAGGCCTGCAGCTATTGAAAAAATAACTGTTCCCGCAAGGAGTCCCGCATAGGCATACTCCGGAAACATAGTGGGGAAAATCGCATAAACCAGAAGACCTGCACAGGTAATTAACGGCATTACTCTGACTACAGTTTTTACATTGAAATGTTTCGTAAAGAATGTAAAAATCAGGTCAACAAGAAACTGAGTACAGAAATTTGTCAGTACAAGCGTTCCGAGAAGAGTATAGGAAATACCATATGTTTCTCTGAATGTAACAAAGAGCATCGACGGCAGACAAAAAACAGCCGACATAGAAAGGTATGTTGAATAACACGCAAGCTTTGTTCTTTTAAAATTCATTTTTCATTCTCCTTTTTCGCATCTGTTTTTATAATAACATTTTAAGAATAAAAAGTAAATAGAAACAGATAATAAATATGGTGATTAAATGAACAGAGTAATAAAATTCAAAACTTCCCCTGCAATAATTTCAACCGCATCAATTGTGGGAAAAGATGAGGGCGAAGGACCTTTAAGAAATGAGTTCGATGAAATTTATGAGGATGTGACTTTCGGTGAAGAAAGCTGGGAAAAAGCTGAAAGCACTCTGCAGAAAAAAGCAATAGAAAAGGCCATTGAAAAATCAGGCTTGCAGAAAGAAGACATTGATATTCTTTTTGCAGGTGATTTACTCAATCAATGTACCGGTTCAACTTTCGGCATACGTGATTTATCCGTTCCTTTTGTTGGTATGTACGGTGCATGTTCTACAATGGCACTCACACTTGCAACTGCATCTGTTTTTGTTGCAAGCGGTGCTGTAAAAAGAGCCATAGCCGCCACCTCATCACATTTCTGCTCAAGTGAAAAACAGTTCCGTTTTCCTCTTGAATACGGCGGTCAGCGGACACCAACTGCACAGAGAACCTGTACGGCAGCAGGTGCATCTGTTCTGGGAAATACAAAGTCTCAGGTTTATGTTGATAGTGTAATTTTCGGCAAAATTCAGGATTTAGGCATAACTGACGCCAACAATATGGGGGCAGCAATGGCTCCGGCAGCTGCTGATACAATTCACACCTACCTGCAACAAACAAAAACAACACCTGAAGATTATGACCTGATTCTTACAGGCGACCTTGGGTTTGTAGGAAGCGAGCTTCTCATTGAACTTATGAAAAAAGATTACGGTATTGATATCTCTCACTTTCACAATGACTGCGGAAAGATGATGTTTTACCGCGAAGAACAGGATGTTCACGCAGGCGGTTCAGGCTGCGGTTGCAGTGCAAGTATAGTAAATTCATATATCTATAAAAGATTGTGCACAGGCGAACTTAAAAAAGTTCTTTTTGTTGCAACAGGTGCTTTACTCTCCCCTGTTTCTACAATGCAGGGCGAATCAATTCCCGGCATTGCCCACGGAGTATTATTGAAAGGAGTGTAAAAAATGTTACACCACATAATGTGTCTTCTGTCAACTATAAAGTGCAGTTCACAGGTTCTTAAAATGATTGAATGTATAAAATGGATTGTAATTATCATTACTTTTGTATGTTCAGGTATCTGTGCCTGCAGGATTCTGAAATCAAAAAAGTTTATAGAAATTGATTGATAATTCATATAGCATAAAAAAATGCCTACCGAAAATCGGTAGGCATAAATTATTTCTGATTAAATCAGTCTGCTGTGTAGGGCATAAGAGCAACCTGACGAGCACGTTTGATAGCTGTTGTAAGCTCTCTCTGGTGTTTTGCACAAGTGCCTGTTACTCTTCTGGGGAGGATTTTAGCTCTGTCGGATGTGAATTTACCGAGTTTAGCAATATCCTTGTAATCGATTTCTGTTGTTTTGTCTACACAGAAAGCACAAACCTTTTTGCGTCCTTTTCTGTTAGGACGGTTTGATTTATCGTAAGCCATGTGATTTACCTCCTTAAAAAATTATGTGTTCCAAAAACTTAGAACGGAAGATCATCGTCACCCTGAAGTTCCTCAAAATCTGATGCAACTGCTGTTGAATAAGAAGCTGCAGGAGCAGAGTAGGAATTACCGTTTGCGGGAGCAGATACAGCACCTGTTTCACTCTTTGAACCGCAGAAACTTGCAGTTGCAACAACAACATCTGTTGCAACACGTTTGTTGCCGTTCTTATCTTCATAGTTTCTTGTCTGGATTGAGCCTGTAACTGCAATCATCTGACCTTTACGGAAATATGAAGAGATGAATTTCGCTGTCTGACGCCAAGCAACACAATTGATAAAATCGGTCTGGCGTTCTTCACCCTGACGGACATAACCTCTGTCGATGGCGATAGAGAAAGATGTTACCTCGATACCTGTACTTGTCTGACGAAGCTCAGGGTCAGCGGTAAGTCTTCCCATAAGAACAACATTGTTAAGCATAATTCAATACCTTTTCCTTTCGTGTTATCCTTATTTTCTTACTGTGAGAATACGAAGTACGCCATCAGTGATTTTTGCACGACGGTCGAGTTCAGCGATGAACTGGGGTTCTGCAGAGAAGTTTGTAACTACATAGAAACCTTCAGCTTCATCATCAATGAGATAAGCGAGCTTACGTGTGCCCCACTCATCTACAGAGTTGATTGTGCCGTTCTTTTCAATGAGAGCCTTAAACTTTTCGTAGAGAGCCTTTGCGCTTTCTTCGCCGTTTTTAACTGAGAAAACCAACATGGTTTCATAGCTGTTTGCTGCCATTATCAAGCACCTCCTTCTGGTCAAATTGGCCCCCTTGTCCGGGAGCAAGGATAGCCACACAAATACCGTGCGACAGTTTTATATTATATCAACAAAATGTACAGTTGTCAAGTAATTTAACAGTACGTTCATTTATAATTTTTAAATAAGACTTGTATTTTTACTGTATATATTGTACAATAATTACCATATTATAATATTTCAGGAGTGAATACATTATGGATTCAGGAAATTTTAAAGGGGCAAATGTTTTCACGAACATCTATAACAAAGATGAAGTAGTGATACCGCCCGAAAAAGCAGGTAAGAAAGTGCTTATCAATGCCATTCTTACAATCATCGTAGGTGCAATCGGTTATTATGTAATGCTTCCTGCTTTCAACCTCAAGGATATAAAGCTTTATTTCTGGCTCGGCCTTATTGCCGTTTCATATCCTGTTTTTTCTTTCATCACAAGCAAGGCACTTATGCGACCCGAATATCTGCCCTATGTTAAGAAAAGTACACTTATTCCGGGTACAATAGTTTGTATACTTGTTGTTTTCGTAGTTATCGGTTCACTTGTTTCTTCTGTTTTCTTCAGAGCGAAGGATTTCAGCCAGTTGATTACGGTAGAAGAAGCAAACTTTACTGAAGAATTCAAAGAGCTCGATTTCAAATCAGTTCCTATGCTTGACGAAGATTCGGCTAAAAACCTGGGCAGCAAACAGCTCGGTGAACTTTCAGAATATGTTTCACAGTATGTTGACGCTGAAGATTACACTCAGATTAACTATAAAGGCAAGCCTGTACGTGTAACAACTCTCAAATATGCAAATATCATCAAATGGCTCACAAACACTGAGCAGGGTATTCCCGCATATATGATTGTTGATATGACAACACAGAAGGTTGATGTTGTTAAGCTTAAAGACCTGGGAATGGAAAACATCAGATATTCTCCCGCAGAGCATTTCGGCAGACTTCTTCTTCGTCATCTCCGTTTCCAGTATCCCACATATCTTTTTGATACACCCACTTTTGAAATTGACGACAACGGCAGACCCTACTGGGTTTGTCCGAGAATGGATTTCAAAATCGGTCTTTTCGGCGGTGAAGATATCACAGGTGTTGTTCTTCTTGATGCAACAACAGGCGAAAGCAAATACTATGATATAGAAACTGCAAAAACAGACGAAAATCTTCAGTGGATAGACAGAATTTATTCTTCAACACTTATTTCTCAGCAGTATGACTATTACGGTCAGTATAAGAACGGCTTCTTCAACTCCGTTCTCGGTCAGAAAGATGTTAAAATCACAACTCAGGGCAGCAACTACATCGCTCTTAACGACGACGTTTATATGTACACAGGCGTCACATCAGTTACTGCCGACGATTCAATCATCGGTTTCATTCTCTCAAACCAGAGAACTAAAGAAACAAAATTCTTCAAGCAGTCAGGTGCAACTGAATATGCAGCACAGCAGTCTGCAGAAGGTAAGGTTCAGCAGTACGGCTACAATGCAACATTCCCCTTGCTTATGAATGTTGGTAACGAACCCACATTCTTTATGGCTCTCAAGGATAACGACGGATACGTTAAAATGTATTCACTTGTTAACGTTGAACAGTCACAGAAAGCCGTTGCCGCAGAAAAACTCGGCGATTGTCTTCAGGAATATTACAACGAAATGGGTATTGAAGGCGATGCAAAAGCAGAGCTCGACAAGCAGTCAATCGTTTTAGATGGCGAAGACAATAATGCTGACGATAACAAAACAGAAGAAATTGTTGCTGAAGGCACAATTACTGACATCCGTTCAGCAGTCCTTGACGGTAACACATATTACTATATCAAGCTTGATAAGTACGATGCATATTTCTCAATTTCTGCAAAGAAAGCAAATATCGCAGTTGTTCTCAATAAAGGTGATACAGTTAAACTTACTGTTAAAACAACTGAGGGCGCAATCGTAGAAGCATTATCTCTTACAAAATAATAAACGTAAATAGAAAAGCGGAACAGTTTTCACAAACTGTTCCGCTTGTTTGTTTAATGATAAATTATAATTTAAGCGAAAAATCTCCTCTGTCATTTTCTCACGAAAACGACATCTCCCCTTGCTTTTTCAAGGGGAGAATTTTTATGCTATCACCGATGTCAGTTTTATAATAATCGTCAGCGTATTACCCGTAGTTAGTTATTAATGCACATATAAATTATAATTTATCGCTGACATTCCCAAACGTGTCATTCTCGAGCGAAGCGAAGAATCTCGTTTGGGAATGGTTTATGTGTTGCCATTTTGAGATCCTTCGCTACGCTCCAGGATGACAGCAAAATGGCAAGGTTAGTAACAGATAAATTATAAATTACTGCTGAAATGAGAATAACCAAAAGGCCCCCTTGCCTAAAGGGGGCTGGCAAAACCGTAGGTTTTGACTGGGGGATATTATTTTAAGTTTAATGAAATTAATATTTATCCCTCCACCGCTTACGCGGTCCCCCTCCCTTTAGGCAAGGGAGGCTATGCTCCATTAAAAAAAAGGATAAATTATAAATTATAATTTATATATTTAAAACTAATTATGGGCATTGTACTGCGGATTATTATAAAAATTTGTATCAGTGATAGCAGAAACCGGTTATGGGTACTGAACTGACGAATTTTCATAAAACTAACATCAGTGATAGCAGAAAACCTCCCCTTGATAATGCAAGAGGAGGTGGCAAAATCTTTGATTTTGACGGAGGGAATTTTTCGCTGAAAAATTACATGAGTGAAAGGTAAAGAGCTTTGATTTCTTCAACTGATGTTTCTCTGGGGTTACCGGGACGGCAAGCATCGTCAAATGCTGACTGTGAAAGGAAGTCAAGATCTTCTGCTTTTACAATGTCTTTAAGGTCAGCGGGAATACCAACATCTGCTGAAAGCTGTTTAACTGCATCAATAGCTGCTTTTCTTGCATCTTCAAGGCTCATTGCATCAACGTTTTCTACACCCATTACTTTTGCGATATCGCGATATTTTTCGCCTGTTTCAGGTGCGTTGTATTCCATAACTGTGGGAAGAATAATTGCGTTTGCAACACCGTGTGCTGTGTCATAAAGTGCACCGAGAGGATGAGCCATTGAGTGAACAATGCCGAGGCCTACGTTTGAGAAGCCCATACCTGCGATATACTGACCGAGAGCCATACCTTCTCTGCCTTCGTCTGTGTTATCAACTGCACCGCGGAGTGATTTTGCGATGATTTCGATAGCCTTGATGTGGAACATATCGCTCATTTCCCAAGCGCCTTTTGTGATGTAGCCTTCGATAGCGTGTGTAAGAGCATCCATACCTGTAGCTGCTGTAAGACCTTTGGGCATTGATGCCATCATATCAGGGTCAACAACTGCAACAACGGGGATATCGTGAACGTCAACACAAACCATTTTTCTGTTCTTTTCTGCATCTGTGATAACATAGTTGATTGTAACTTCTGCTGCTGTACCTGCTGTTGTGGGAACTGCGATGATGGGTACGCATTTGTTCTTTGTAGGTGCAACACCTTCAAGAGTAACAACATCAGCAAATTCGGGGTTAGTAATGATGATACCGATAGCCTTTGCTGTGTCCATTGAAGAACCGCCGCCGATAGCAACGATGCAATCTGCACCGCTTGCTTTAAAAGCTTCAACACCGGTCTGAACGTTTTCGATTGTGGGGTTAGCTTTGATATTTGAATAAATTTCGTAAGCTATAGAAGCATTATCAAGAATGTCTGTTACTTTCTTTGTAACGCCGAATTTGATAAGGTCAGGGTCAGAACATACAAAAGCTTTTTTTAAACCGCGAGCGTTGATTTCTGTTGCGATTTCAGCGATTGCGCCTTTACCGTGGTAGCTTGTTTCATTGAGTACAAATCTGTTTGCCATTTTGAAAACCTCCAAAAAATTATTTAACAATACTATGATACAACTATTTTGTGAAATAATCAATAGCAATTTGTTAATTTATTAACAAAAATATAAAATAAGCAAATATTTATCAGAATATAATCTGATTGACATTATCCGAAAATTTGTTATACTTGATTTAAAAGGAGTTGAAAAATATGATAAATGCAATGCTGAAAAATTTGAATCTCCCCTCACCCCTTGATATTACAGGCGAAAGAATTACAACAAAAACAGAATGGGAAAAGGCACGTCCTCTTGTTTTAAAAACAATGCTGGAAAATGAATACGGATATATGCCTGAAAGCCCTGAAGAAGTTACTTTTGAAATAAAAGAATTTGACGACAGAAGATACTGTGCAGGCAAAGCATATCTTGCTAAAGTCGAAATTACATCACAGCTCAACGGCGAAAAATTCACTTTCCCTGTTACATACGTTTATCCGAAAAAAGGCGAAAAACATAAAACAGTTGTTCACATCAATTTCAGAAGCAACGTTCCCGATGAATATATGCCCACAGAAGAAATTATCGACAACGGTTTCGGTTGTGCCTCTTTCTGCTATAAAGACGTAACAAGCGACGACGGTGATTTCACGAATGGTCTTGCAGGTATAGTTTATAAAAATTCCGAACGCACACTTCATTCTCCCGGAAAAATCGCAATGTGGGCGTGGGCCGCAATGAGAGTTATGGATTTTCTTCAGACAAGAGATGAGGTTGACAAAGCTTCAATCACTGTTGCAGGTCACTCAAGACTGGGAAAAACAGCACTTCTTACAGCTGCCGTTGACACTCGTTTTACATGTGCACACTCAAACTGCGCAGGCTGCAGCGGTGACGCTCTGAACAGAAATAAAATCGACGGAAACGAAACAATAGGACATATCACAAGAGTTTTCCCCTTCTGGTTCTGCGAAAAATACAAGGAATTTTCAGACAAAGACAACGAAACACCCTTTGACCAGCATTTTATGCACGCACTTATAGCACCGCGTAAAGTTCATATTGCTTCTGCCGAAAAAGATATATGGGCTGCTCCTCCCCAGCAATTCCTTGCCTGTGCAGCAGCCGACGAAGTATATAAACTTTATGGTACAGACGGTTTTGTTTACAATGATGATGATTTTCTTAAAACAGACCGATACCTCAACGACGGAAACATCGGCTTCTGTTACCGCGAAGGTACTCACTATTTTTCCCGCGATGACTGGCACGGACTGATGGATTTTCTTAACAGATAATCATAATGAAAATAAATAAGCCTCTTAAAGCTGTTATACTTTAAGAGGCTTTTGTTTTACTGTTTCAGAAATCAGAACGGATTAAAAAGTCTGTCTGCAGTTATGGGATTATAGCCAAGTGCAAAGTATTTGAAAATCCAGATAACGGGATTGAATCTGAAAGCAACCGCATCAATTACTGTTACAAGTTTACGAAGGAACCAGGGTGTATCGTAAATCACCTTCGGAACATCAACAGGAGCGAATTCTTCGCCTTCAACGTGGAGAACCATGGGGTTAGCATAGCAGATTCCGTTATCACCTGAAAGGTAGAATCTCAGGTAAAGATAAGGGTCATTGAGAAGTTCATCATTGTGAAGGTCAAGTGTTGCTTTACCGTCAACTAGTTCAACTCTCTTGATTACATTACCGTTTGAAACCCATGTGATAATGTTTGCATTTTCACCGTAAACAGTGATTGTATCATTTTCCTGGTCAACGTCAATCTTTGTTACACGAGGTGTATTATCAAGCCAGTAAGCTCTTGAATCATAAACATCCTGCTCAACAAAACCGGGCATTTCTTCCATACCGTTGAGTTCAACACCGTTTGAGAAGTGAGAAACTGAGAAGAACTGACCTTTTTCAAGACATGTGCGGAAAGCGTCTGTTGTCTGTTCAGGCATCCAGCTCATTGTGTAAGCATCGTTGATTGCTGTTTCGTTGTGTGAGTCAGCAAATGTGTTACCCCACGGAACAACGCCGTTGGGAATTGTTTTCTGAAGAATCTGGTCATAGAGAATTCTGTCGCAGCGTGTGTGTGCGTCAGTTGCACTGTTGATGCCTGTGCCAAGAGATGAACCTGCATTATCCATAAAGAGTCTTGCAAATTTTGTTGCATAATAATCGTCAACAAGTTTTCCTACGTGGTCTGCTGAATCCTTATCGGGGTAAACATATTCGCCAACGTGTGAAAGGAATGAAATACCGCCCGCTTCTTTAACGCCCTTTGAGGGAGTTTCATAGTCACCGAAAACACCTGCAAGGCCCTGTCCGTAAGGTGCAAAGTAACCTGTGAGATGGCAGTCAGCTACAGGTGTTGCCATATTAAGCTCATTACCGTAAGGCACGTCAAGCATACCGTTTGTTGTTGTTCTTGTGAGAACAATATCATCTTCTGCAGTATTT
>JAZQWT010000182.1:0-6167 GCA_045632485.1 Acutalibacteraceae bacterium | reverse complement strand
TCTTCACCGTTTTCATCAACCCATATCATTTTCTGATATCCCGACTCAGAAGCTTCACCTTCAGGCACAAGTGTACCGACAGATATCCCGGGAACATCTGCCGCAGACAACGTTTCAGTTGTTTCTGCGATTTTCTCATCTGAAACTGCAATAACCTCTGACGGCACATATAATGAAAAAATCATTATTAGTGTCAGGATAAGCGACAATGCAGATTTATAAAAACGTTTCATGGAAATTACCTCCTGAAAAACAGCATTTTACCACATAATATTATACATCATTAAAATATTTAAATCAATAGAAATATAATTAAAGAAGTTCGACACTTTAATTAACTTACGTTATTCCAAATAATTTTTTCATATACAAACAAGCCGACACAAAACTGTGTCGGCTTGTTAAATATCATATTTTATAAACTTAATATACAAAAATACAACCGTCTGATAAGTCGCCTATATAATCAACATTATGTAAATTAATTATATATTTATCCTCATTAATCGGTTTAAGCGTAAAACCGCTTATTTCGTCTCCTACAAAACCTGAGAAATCTTTATCTTCTACAGTACAAACATATGAACCTTCTTCAGTTACTATATATGAACCTGTTATATTGCCGTAACCCTCTAAAAGATTAACAACCATTAAAAATTCATTTTCCCCTATTACAGTAAACTTTGCTGTTTTATAACCCTCATCTTTAGAGCATATCAAAACCAGATCTGATGTATTGTTATTTTCAGACGCTTTTTCTTTATTCTCGGCAACCACTGTTGTTTTCTCTTTTTCAGCAACGTTTCCTGTCGTTTCATCAGACACATCACTGTCATTGTCTGAAAACTCACCAACAGATGTGTTTTCATATTCATCTGAAAAATTGTTCTTCATATATATTCCCACAAACAAACCTACAGCAACAAGAATAATAACCAACACTGCAATAATGATGATTTTTACATATTTTTTCATTTATTCGTCCCCACCAAAATAATAAATACTCAATTTACTCCGCGCAAGCTTACATTCTCAACATATTTACGCATTACCTCAGCCATTTTTTCCATATTTGCTTTCGGCAAAGCAGACATATTTTCGCTGATTAAATCTCCGGAATCAACAAAACCCTGAAGATAATAATTTTTTGCACCTTTTATGAACTCCCCTATTTCGTCCATCATACTTTCGGTATGGAACTGAGCGACAATTGTAGTGCGGAATTCATATTCAACCTTATCCTGATTTATAAGAAAATCCACACTTTCTTTGACAGTACTCAAATCAAAATTCTCTTTACCGATAGTTACAGCATAATGTTCGGGAGTGTTTTTAATATCCATTGCAACATAATCAACAAGACCTTCGTTGACTATAGTTTTAAGTTTGTCGGGAAAAGTTCCGTTGGTATCAAGTTTTATTTCAAGTCCCATTGACTTGATTTTACGCAAAAAATCTTCAATGCCGTTCTGCAAAAGAGGCTCTCCGCCTGTTACAACAACACCATCAAGAATTCCCTGACGCTTTTTAAGGTAAGCAAAAAAATCGTCTTCAGTAATATCGCTTTTTCCCTCACCGATAACAAGTGAAGCATTATGGCAAAAAGGACATCTGAAATTACAACCAAAAGTAAAAACTATGCATGCAACTCTTCCCGGAAAATCAAGCACGGTCATTTTTTGCAATCCGATTAATTTCATAAGTTATTTCCCTTTCAAAATCATATATTCCTCACAGAACGCATATGTAATTATTAACAGAGTTTTGGAGGTTATATCAATGAAAAATCCCGTTGAAGAACGAGCAGTAGAATTAGGCGTATATATTGTAGAGAACCGCTCTACCGTGAGAGCCACGGCAAAGCAGTTCGGAATAAGTAAATCTACTGTACATATGGATGTCGCTAACCGACTTAAAGAACTAAATCCGCAATTATATCACATGGTGCGTGAGGTGCTTGAACTCAACAAAGCACAACGTCACATCAGAGGCGGAATTGCAACAAAAGAAAAGTATAAGTCACTCAAGTAAAACGCTTTGTTCTGCCTGTAACAGACAAATACCATAACGCAAGCAGAACAATTGCAGTCATAACGCTGAATATACCCACAATAGAAAAGTTTTTTACAAAATCAGAAAACAGATATACAAACAGATTGTATTCTCTTTCAGATGATACAAAGGAAATTCTTTCAATGATTTCCGTAAACTTAATAACTATTGAAATGCACATTATTGTAAGCCCTGCACTGCCAAAGCTGACTGCATATCTGCGAAGCAAGCGATGCCTCTGATTTTTGCCGTTCAATACAAAGACTATACAGATAAGATAAACAAGAAGTGCCACCAATCCCCAAAAGACATAATGGCTTATATGTTTATATTCACGTGCAAAAAACAGAAATGCCTCAAAATGTTCAACTATAATCGCTTCTTTATATTCCTTTGCAATCAAAGCTGCAATCATATTAAGCGAGGTTTTCTGAGAATCTGTAATAAATGCATCGTTTTCTCTGAATTTCTCCACAAGCTGTTTTTCAAGGGATTCGGTATTTATTGTGTTTTTTGCACTGTTGGGATTTTCAATTTTCATAGAATTGAAATACACCGTCATATCCGTATCAATTTTACCGGGAGTAATCACTTCAGCAATTATTCTGTAATCCACTCCGTATTTAGCTGCTATAGTTTTGCATTTGAGAACAATATCTTCATTCAACTGGGAAAAATAGTTTGTTCCCGATACTTTTGATAAAATATCACGGTCATTGAACAAGGTCAGGTCTGCTACTGTCATCGCTGAAAGAATCACAATAACCAGTGCCATAAAAAATGACACTACCTGCAAGAAAACCTGTTTACCGGTTGAGGTATTATTTTCTGCTTTCATAACTAACCTCCCCGTCAATACTCAACTACAGGTCCTGAAACTCTTTCTGCTATAACATAATAAGTTTCACTGAACTCTGTTCTGTACTCATCAAAAGGATAATCTGTACAAATTATCAGTTTTTCTTCATCAGCGTCAAGATTATACGGAGGCGCTGATTTTTTATCAAAGCTACCTGTGGATTCAACTGAATATCCATAGACACCGTAGTTAGTGATTATTTTAATTATATCGCCTTCCGCAATATTTTCAATTCCGTAGAGATAAGTACTGTTATATCCGTACAACATTACAGGCTTACCGAGACCCGGTAAAGATGTAGTGGAAATCTGACACACACCTTCAAGCAATGCAACCTCTGTCAGTCCGAAATATATTTTACTGTCTATTCCGTCTGAACTGAGTTTCGCGTATGAACAGTTCATATCGGGATGTTCAATATCATTAAAATGAACTGTATTCTGAACATTGTCCGAACCGACAAAATCATTTGTAAGCACCGATGAAGCAAAGCGAGGTGCATTTTCCGAAAAATAGTTTTGCCACATATCCTTCAGACTTTTTCTGAAGGGTAAAAATATAAAAGCAATTACAACCAGAAGCACAACCGTATGAGCAATTATTGCACCTAACTGATATACCATTTTTTTCTGCGATGTTGAAACACGTCTTCCACGACCGGATTTCGCTGACTTCCCTGTCATTTCATATACTTTGGAATATTTATCAGCAAGATCTGCGGCACTTTCCATCTTGTGCTTTACCGCTTTATTGTACTCCTCGCGACGTTTTTCACGTCGCTTCTGTTCTTTTTTCTTACTAATACTCAATACAATCTTCCTTTATCAAAAGATTATCTTTTTAAAAACTCATCTTTTCAAAAGTACATCCTGTTCATACTGTTTGACTTCGTTATACCAACTTTCATCAGCCGGAACGCCTGACAGTCTGCAGTATTCTTCCCAGATATCGCCGAAGGGATAAGTTTTCATTTCTTCATCAAGCATAAGCTTTTCTGTGAAATTGCCTTCATCCTGAAGTGCTTTAAGTTTTGCATTAGGAAGAAGAAGTGCATAAAGAAGTGCTTTCTGCATATTTCTTGTACCGATTATCCATGCAGCAACGCGGTTTATGCTTGCGTCGAAGAAGTCAAGACCTATAAGCACTTTTTCTTCAGCATTATTTCTTACGATTTCTTTAGCGATTTCTTTAATTTCATCTTCAAGAATAACAACATGGTCACTATCCCATCTTACAGCACGTGTAACATGCAGAGGTATTTTATCAAAGAATGAAAGAAGGCTGGGAATTTTATCACTTACTACTTCTGTGGGATGGAAATGTCCGTTATCAAGAAGATAATAAACGTCACCCTTTGAAGCAGCATATGAAAGACAGAATTCGTTACTACCTACTGTATAAGCTTCAAGACCGATGCCGAAAACTTTACTTTCGATACAGTCCACAACACCTTCGAGTTTTTCTTCAAAAATTTTATCAAGACTGTTTTTAAGACGCATTCTGGGACCTAAACGGTCTGCAGGAATTTCTTTATAGCCATCGGGAATCCAGACGTTATTAAGGCAATGTGTGCCGAGTTCCTTCGCAAAGTATGCCGCAATTCTTCTTGAAGCAATACCGTGTTTAATCCAGAATTCTCTCTTTTCATCATCGGGACTTGAAAGAGTAAGACTGTCTGCTGCTTTATCGTGACTGAAGAAAGTGGGATTAAAGTCAACACCGATATCATTCTTCTTTGCAAAATCTACCCATTTTTTAAAATGTTCAGGTTTCAATTCATCACGGTCAACCTTTTCACCCTCAAAAATTGCATATGATGCATGGAGATTGATACGTTTCTTGCCCGGAATAAGGCTGATTGCTTTTTCAAAGTCTGCCATAAGTTCATCGGGAGTTCTTGCTTTACCGGGATAGTTACCTGTTGTCTGGATACCACCGGTAAGAGCACCGCCCACATTTTCAAAACCTGTAACATCGTCGCCCTGCCAGCAATGAATACTGACGGGAATATTTTTAAGAGTTTCAATGGCTTTTTCCACATCTACTCCCTGTTTTAAATATTTAGCTTTCGCTTCTTCAAAACGGCTCATAAAAACACCTCTGTAATTTTTCGTTTTGGAATTTTGTTATTTAAAATATTATAAATTATTTCAATGACTGTTGTCAATCATTTTACAACTAAAATATAATTAAAAATTATATATAAGATGAGAATAATCATTCGTGAATTCGGCTTTTACCTTGTCAATTCCGTCTTTTATAAACTTAATACAGTTAAGCCCTGTATTTTCCTGACAGAAATTAAAATCATCACGCACAGGAAAGCCGAAAGCTGCGTTGATAAGATAATTATTAAAAGTACCGTGAGCAACAAGCATAACAGTTGCGTCGTCGTCAAAACGATTGCGTATTCTTTCTATTACCTCCTTTGCTCTCGCGTATGTGATTTCTTTATTTTCCGCAACAAGAGACAACGGATATTCTTTTCCGTCATCATACATCTTCAGATCAGAATAAACGCTTTTAAGTTTTTCTATCCCCTGTCCTTCAAAACCTGCTTCTGTACCTACTTCAAACAAAAGAGGCCATATTTCGATAGGCATATTTTTAAATTCTGCAGTTTTAGCCGCCGTTTCAACAGCTCTTACAAGAGGACTTGCTATTATGCAATCAATTTTTTCATCTTTCATCCTCCTGCCAAGACATGAAGCCTGGTGTCTGCCTAACTCAGAAAGTATAGGGTCAACTCCGTTGTTTTCACCTGTATTACCAAGAGATTCACCGTGACGTGCAATGTAAAGTATCATAATATCACCTGCCTGAATTATCGTATTTAAAATATATCATACTTTTATAATTAAAGCAATAATGTAAAATATAATATTAAACACACAGTTCTGTTTTGTTGACAAACCATACTTACTTTGATATTATATCAACGAGGTGAATTATATGAAATTCAAAAAAGCACTTTCAATCATTTTTGCCGTTATTATGGTTTTCTCCTTATACGGATGTAAAAATAAAGAAAATAATTCTGCAACGCAAAATAACACAACAGAAGCGGCAAAAGCCTCTGTTGCAGAAACAGCAACACATTCTGAAACACCTGAATCAGAAGACGAAAATATAACTGAGTCTGCAACAGATACAGATGAATCAACAGCTTTATCAGAAGAAGACGATACAACAGCTTCAGACACTGAAACAACAATAAAAAAAGCTGTTTCACCTTCAGATTGGTCAAAAGAACAGA
>JAZQWT010000181.1:0-6045 GCA_045632485.1 Acutalibacteraceae bacterium | reverse complement strand
AATTTTATGACTTACTCTTTTTCTGCACTCATTGTAACAGAATTCAAAGCCTATTTTATTTAAAGCTTTTTCTTGCCTTTCAGTGATATATCTGTTGAAAACAAGAGTTAATGAATCATCCACAAGATTTACAACACCTTCACCGCCTGCAAATTTCCAACACTTAAAAATCTCTTTGCGGTTGCTTTGCAGTCTATAAATGTTATCCTCTATAACTTTCATTCTCTGCCTGCTTCCATTCATAATCAATGGCGGATTCGGGGCAGGGTCTCCTCCCCTTACTCTTGCATCAAGCCATATTGCAAGTTCATCAGGAACACTGGGACACCCTTTGAGTGTCCCATGTTCTTTATGATATTCATTTTCCATTTCTAATCTTTCGTGCTTTTTTTGAAGAACTTCAAGATTTGCCTGAAGCTTTGAAATGGCTTTTTTGTCATCGCTCCTGACAAGCGGATATTTTAACATTCCTTTTCTGTTCATCTTTCAGGCTCATTCCTTTTGGGTGGATTAGGTTGAAGGTCTGAGGGGGTTATTCCGTTCTTCGGCTTTATGAAGTTAATCTTATCGCAAGCTTCAAATGATTTATGAGTAAGCTGTCTCTGCCAACACTTACTTCTCGGTCCCCACTTGAAACCGTTTTTCTTAAGAGTGTTAAGCTGTTCGTCAGAAGGTCTTTCCTCAAAAGCAAGCTGAAGTCTGTTATTTGCAAGATTTACGATTGCTTCACCGCCGTTAAATTCCCAACCTTTGAATATGGTTTCGGGGTTATTTGTAAGGTGTTCTATGTTTGCTTCAAGTCTTTTTACAGCATCCTTGTTATCGGTGAAAAACTTACCGGGATACGGTGTTTTCTGCCCGTCAGTAACTCTTTCATTAAGGTTTTTCATCATTTCAGGATCAATATCCGGAAATCCGTCCATTGTGCCGTGTTCATTATAGTAGTCATTTACCGACTGCATAAACTGAAGTCTTTCTTTTAAGTGACCTACGTTCTCTTTAAGAAGTTCTATTGCTCTGGGGTCTTTGCTTTTTACTACGTTGTTATAGCTCATATTTTATATCCTCCTTTTTATGTTCCTAACATTTCTTTAATTATTCTGTCCGAGCCTTTTATAAGCCCTACTAAAACAAGCATATTGAAAATAACCTCTCCGATATATTTCCATATCATAGTTACGGTTGTTATGCTTGTGTCAAGTGTCGGTGTGCTTGAACTTGAAAATGCAGAAAAGATAATACACGCAAGTATTATTACTGCACCCTCAAGGCATACTCCGACATACGATTTTACAAAGTGTTTTCCTATTTCAGACGTTCCTTCCCCTGCAAAAGAGGATAACGGCACCGGGGCAAGTGCCGTATACATGTAGAGTCTGAAAAATCTTCCGTACACTGACATTATCATAATAAATGCCAATACGGTTATAAACAAACTTCCCAAAATGGTAACGAGCCATAATGGGATAGATGCCCAAAAACCTGCATCCTCAACTGCTGTTTCTATTGCAGACGGTAAGGAAACCGAAGCACTTCCTACACCGCCCAAGCTTCCTGCAATCTCTGTAACTACCCCTCCGCAAATGGTGTATAATGTGGTCATTAAATCCATTGCATAAGTTACCGCAACTTTAGCTGCAACAAACCGCAAAAAATGTTTTAAGGCATATTCGGGCCGCTGAAAGTCACGAAAGGATGCCGTACTTTTGAATATAGACATAGCAAAAAAGAGAACAAGCAAGCCAAGTCCTATTGCCTGCAGTCCTCCGTTAATATTCTGCACCACCGTCCATACTGTTCCGCCTTTGAAGTTTTCAGGAGATGTGGTTACTAAAGTCCATATTTCGTCCATTTTGTTATTCCAAGTTTCAAAGGCATTTTCAAGATTGGCAACAATCCAGTTATCTGACAAAAACACTCACCTCCTTGGATGCTGAATATTTCTTACAGAATGGTATCAAGAATTTCCTTTGCAAATGCAATAATCACACCGCCGAAGAATGTAAGAAATCCGTTAGCTCTCTGTGAAGCATCGTGAGATTTAAGAGAAAGACCTATCTGCACAATACCAAAACCAAGAAGAATCATACCGATAGCCTTTATTGCCGAGAAAATAAAGGTTGAAAGATTGTTGATTGCCGAAAGCGGGTCCCCTGCAGCAAAAGCTGTATTTGTAATTACAGCAAGTATAACGCCGGAAGCCATAAGAATTCTTTTAGCAATACGAAGTACCTTTGTTGTTTTCTCAATTTTCATTTTTGTTTTCATTATTTTCGTTACCTCCATCAATATTTAAAGTTTCATCAGGGAAATCTATTATTTCGATAGAGCTTCCCTTAATTAAATCCATATCAATAACCGTGTCATCCGAAATCGGTAATTTAACCGACAGATTCTTTCTGAAGTATTTACCCTCTTTGTTATGAGTGTAAGGAAGATTGCCTCCGTCTTCAGTAAATTTGATATTCGGATGTGATAAAATATCAAATTTTTTATCCATAATAGGTCTTTCGCCACGAATAAAAATAAGTGCGTTGCTGTTATCAACCAAACGCACTTCATCAAGAGCAAGAAGCTCACGCCCGGTGTTCTGGTAATTTGTATTACTGCTACCGTGCGAACCTCTCGTTATTCCTCTTGTCCTTGTATCTATTGTTTCTTTGCCGAGCATTTTTGATATATACTCGTGTGTCGACTGCTCATTACCACCAAGATAAAGCATTGTATCGCAGTTGCCGACTAAGCTTTCCCAACTATCTTTGAAAAGAGCTTTTAACTGTGCCATATTCTGAATAATAATGCTTACGGAAATCCGTCTTGAACGCATTGTCGCAAGCAGTCTTTCAAAGTTATCAGGGAGGGCAACGTTCGAGAACTCATCCATCACAAAATGTACCGGAACGGGAAGCTCTCCACCGTGTTCGTGGTCTGCTTTGAAGTACAGTTCCTGAAACGCCTGTGTGTATAACATTCCGACAAGATAGTTAAAAGAATTATCATTATCGGGAATTACACAAAAGATTGCCTTTTTCTTTTCGCCCAGACTTCCGAGATCAAGATTATCGTAAGAGGTCATTTTCGCAATTTCAGGAAGATTGAAAGCAGCAAGCCTTACAGCCGCAGAAATCAAGATTGATTTTGCAGTCTTTCCCGATGCTTGCTTAAAAATCTTATACTGCTTTAATGCAATGTGCTCAGGGTTTTCATCTTCAAGAGCATCAAAAAGCATATCAACGGGCGATTGATATTCTTCGTCTTCTTCCATTGCTGCAGCATTTTCTATCATAAACATCAGCATTTCAAAGGTCTGTTCTTCAGGCGGTGCTTCGTGCAAAAGATAAAGCATTAAAGCTGTATCAAGTGCGATTTCAGACTTTTCCCAGAACGGGTCATTCTGAGATGAGTTTTTAGGTGTAGTGTTTTGTATAAGGTTTGTGATAAGTTTTATTACATCCTCGTCATTTCTTACATAAGTAAACGGGTTATATCCATCTGAGTTCTGAGGGGTAATAAGATTAAAAACCTTAACATCATACCCTTTTTCAAGCAAAAGCGGTGCAACGGCTCGAAGCATTTCCCCTTTGGGATCTGCAATAATATAAGATGAGTTACACTGCATAATATTCGGCTTTGCATAAAACCTTGTTTTACCTGCACCGGAACCACCGACAACAAGTACATTAAGATTACGCCTGTGCGACTTTGCATTGAAACCTATTCGCATTGTCTGAGATAGGATAAGATTGTAAAATTTATCAGTCTTATCAGCATACTTTTTCACAATCTGTGATGCAATTCCCCATTTTGCACTGCCGTGTTCTTCTCCCGGTCTTCTGTTTTCTCTTGTTGCAAAAAACAGACCTACACCCATTGCATATCCAAATAAAAAAATGAGTACCGTTTTTACGCTGTACTCATTAAAGGAAATCTGAAACGGACTATTTAATGCTTTTGTCGCTCGTTCCAAAAGAATCAGCAGATTAACATCTTTATCATAAATTCCCGCAACAATTAAAGCAATCCATATAACAAATGGGATGCCGATAAGAAACAATACAAGATATGTTTTGGTTTCATTTTGTCTGTTCAACTTGTATCACCTCTGACTTTCCAGAGTTTCATAGAATCACTCCTCTTACCTGCTTTTTGACTTTTTCTTTGACTTCTTTTTCTTATTTATGGGGGCAGTTATCATATAACGGTTTTTTCCTTTTTCCTGCTCTTTTTTCGTACCCTTTTTCTGTTCGGCTTTTATATCTTCAATTCTCTTTTTAACGGATACCTTTCTGTTAATACGGCTGTCCGTTCTGTCGGTATCCCCGTGCTTCATAGATTCTTTCTCTTGCTGATTTTCTTTGGCACGGGGTAACGGTTTTTTTGGCTCATTCTCCTTTGCCTGTTCTCTTTCAGGCTTATCGGTGTTTGTTTTTTCTTCCGTTGTTTCCTTTTCAGGTTCAGGCTCTATTTCTTCTTCCGGAGCAGAATAACCAAGCTTTTCCATAATATAGTTAAGCTGAGTTACATCCTCCTGCTTTGCAATAATGTCACAAAGACCGCTTCCGTTTTCTTTATCCTTTACGACAGTGAAAAGGACACCGTATTTCTTTGCAGCATCGTTAAACTTTTTAATATCACTTTCCTTAATCTGCAATATGCAAAGTTTCTTATCAGCTTTAAGAAGCTTTTTAAGATTCGTTTCACCCTGCATCTTATTATCCTCTTTCAGAAGCGCAATAATTATTGCTGCAAGATTCTTTGCACCAAGCCCTGTAAGTTTTACAACTTCTTCTGTTATCTGCAATCCCTCTTTTACCATGAGGTCAGCGACTTCTCCGCTTGTGTTCATTCTCCATCTCCTCCATTTCTGCCTGTCTTCTTAGTTCTTCTACTCTGTTTTGAGTATTTTTAATATTCTGCGAGTCTTTATATATGTTTTTACAAAGTGAAAGCTCTGCTCTGAGCTTCCTGATTTCATTATTCATAATCCTCGCTTTTTCGTTAATTTCATCCTTGTTTTCTTCTGTACGCTGTAAATACAATTCCTTTTTCATTTCTGTAATATCATCAATTTTTTCTTCCGTATCTTTATGATACTGAACAAGCTCTCCAACTGTTTCAATATGATTCTCATACAGAAATTCAAACTGTTTTTTATAGCGTTCAAACTTTGTAAGTTCTTCACGCATAAAAAATGACACCCTCTGCGGTGTCTGTTTCTTTCTTATCTTTCCAAAAAGATATAAGTAGTGATAATACAGTGCCATAAACCCTTTAAGCCTTTTCGGATGAAGATGCTTATATTTACTTCCAAACTCATAAACATTATCAAGTTCTGTCGGTGAGGCAGTTCTTATTCCGTTTCTTACTGCCTTTATTCTTTCCCTGATAGCTTCTTCTGTGTACTCCGGACCAAGTTTATCGAGCCTTATGCGTTTCGTTCCGTTTGGGGGAATAAAGGATGTAAATTTATATTTACCACTACGCCTTGTAACCTGAAACCCTCGTTCCCCAAGAATTTTCCAGAAATCTTTCATTGTATATGATGCTTTTATAATTTCATCAAGGTCTATTCTGACCTGCCACCTTATGGATGTCTTTGCTTTTTCATGTTTCCATTCACAATAGCTCATACCTCTGTGCTTCGGATTTGTAATAACTGACAAACAATTATCTATACAAATCTGATCAGAAATACCTCTTATATCACGGAAATAATCTTTGAAATTGTTTCGATACTTTTTACCATTAGCAAAAGACACCGCATTAAAAATCAGGTGATTATGCAGGTGCTCATGGTCTACATGTGTTGCAACAACAACTTCATATTTTCCTGCAAATAATTTTTCTGCAAGTTCCCTTCCGCACTTATGAGCAATTTCAGGTGTGGTTTCAAAATCCTTAAAAGACTGAACTAGATGATATGCTACAATACCTTTTTTTGATTTTTTCTTACTGTATCTTCGCTGAGTTTCGAGCATTATTTCGGTAGCTTTTCTCATTGTACAACCATACGCACGCACATATACTGCCTCTTCCTTATCTTTA
>JAZQWT010000180.1:0-13512 GCA_045632485.1 Acutalibacteraceae bacterium | reverse complement strand
TAGATTAAAAATTATAGCCAAGGCTTAAAGCCTTCTTGTTGAGTTCAACAAACTGTGGTTTGACTGATTCTTCAAGTGCTTTTTCCCATTTTGCATAATCAATGTGGAAATATTTTGCAAGTCTGCCCATAAGAACCACGTTAACGGCTTTTGATGAGCCTGCTTCTTCAGCCAATGACAATGCGTCAATTCCGTCAATATCAAGACCTTTGGCTGTAAGTTCATCAAGAATATTTTCAGGATAAACTGCAGCACCTGTGATTACAGGCATAGGATCTATCTGCTGTGTGTTTACAATAAGCTTTCCGCCTTTTTTAAGGCAATGTGCCCATCTTGCACCTTCAAGCTTTTCAAATGAAATAACGAAATCTGCTTCGCCCTCTTCAATGATGGGTGAATAAACTTTTTCGCCGTATCTTACATAAGTTACAACAGAACCGCCTCTCTGGCTCATACCGTGAACTTCTGATACTTTTACGTCATAGCCTTCGTTCATAAGAACTCTGCCGAGAAGCTTACTTGCAAGGAGAGAACCCTGTCCGCCAACGCCGACAATCATTATGCTTTTTGTTTCCATATTCTTATTCCTCCCCTTTAATTGCATCAAACGCACAAAGCTGTTCGCAAACACCGCAACCTACACAGAGAGTTGCATCGATGTGAGCCTTTTTGTTATGCATACTGATTGCAGGACAACCAAGCTTCATACATTTTTTACAGCTCTTACATTTATCTGTATCAACCACTACGGGTTTCTTCGGCTTAACATATTTAAGAAGAACACAGGGTCTTCTTGAGATAATAACTGAGGGTTCTTCTGCTTCGAGTTCTTCTTTGAGAACTTTATCGCATTCAAGAAGATTGTAGGGGTCTACAACTCTTACTCTGTTAATACCGATTGCACGGCAGAATGATTCAAGGTCAATTTTTGATGCAGGGTCACCCTTGATTGTGTAACCTGTTGTGGGGTTCTGCTGATGACCTGTCATACCTGTGATTGAGTTATCAAGAATAATAACTGTTGAATTTGATGCATTATAAGCGATATTAACAAGACCTGTCATACCTGAATGCATAAATGTTGAGTCACCGATAACTGCAACGGATTTCTTTTCGCCTTTTTCGCCCATTGCTTTATTGAAGCCGTGAAGGCCTGAAATTGATGCACCCATACAGAGTGTTGTATCTATAGCACCGAGAGGAAGCTGTGCACCGAGAGTGTAGCATCCGATATCACCGCTTACAGTAACCTTGTTCTGTGAAAGAGTATAGAACATACCTCTGTGGGGACATCCTGCACACATAACGGGAGGACGGATGGGGAGTGCTGTATCGGGAGCAATGCTTTCTTTCTTTTCAAAGCCGAGAACTGCTGCAATAGTTTTCTGTGAATATTCACCGATGTTTGTGAAGAGTTCTTTACCTTCAACATTTATACCGTTGTTTTTGCAATGGCTTTCGATAATGCCGTCAAGTTCTTCAATAACGATAAGTCTGTCCACTTTATTTGCAAAATCTTTGATTTTGTCAACGGGAAGCGGATGAACCATACCGATTTTAAGAACGCTTACCTTGTCACCGAAAATTTCTTTAACATACTGATACGATGCACCTGAAGTGATGATACCGATTTCTGTGCCGCCCATTTCAACTTTATTGAACTCATCTGATTCAGAAACTTCTTTACGGAGAAGTTCTGTTCTTTCTTCAACAAAGGGATGACGTTTTTTTGCATTACCGGGCATCATAACATATTTGCCGATATTCTTTTCATATTCTTTCTGAGGCACTTCCACTCTGTCTGATGTTTCAACAATGCTCTGTGAGTGAGCGATTCTTGTACACATACGGAGAATCACGGGAGTGTCATATTTTTCTGAAATTTCAAAAGCTCTCTTTGTGAATTCAAGGCTTTCCTTTGAATCTGCAGGCTCAAGCATAGGCACTTTTGCAGCAATAGCATAGTGACGTGAATCCTGCTCATTCTGTGATGAGTGCATACCGGGGTCGTCTGCAACGCAGATAACCATACCGCCGTTAACGCCTGTGTATGACATTGTAAACAAGGGGTCAGCTGCAACGTTAAGTCCAACGTGCTTCATTGCACAGGCACTTCTTTTTCCGCCTACTGATGCACCGAAAGCAACTTCCATTGCAACCTTTTCATTAGGTGCCCATTCACAATAAATTTCGTTATAAAGGCTTGCAAATTCAGTAATTTCAGTACTGGGTGTACCGGGGTAACTTGAAATTACTCCGCAGCCTGCTTCATACATACCTCTGGCAACAGCAGCGTTGCCTATCATAATTTCTTTCACTTATTGTCCCTCATTTCTTCTGTCTACAATTCTTCTTGCTTTACCCTCATATCTCTTGAGTGAACGGGGTGCTACAAGTGTAACCTTTGCACTGATGCCGAGAACTGTTTTAAGCTTTGCAACTGCAAGATTTCTCAGTTCTTCAAGCTGTCCGTAATTTTCAAGAAGATTAGCATTCATAAGTTCAATTCTGACTTCGAGATAGTCAGTATAATTCTTTCTCGTAAGCACAAGCTCATAGTGAGGTGAAATACCTTCAATCTGTGCAAGCACTGATTCAATCTGTGACGGAAAAACATTTACGCCACGGATTTTAAGCATATCGTCTGCTCTGCCGCCCACTTTTTCCATACGGCAATGTGTTCTGCCGCATTTACATGTATCGTAATTAAGCTTTGTAATATCCTTTGTTCTGTAACGAAGCATAGGAATACCCTCTTTTGTAAGAGTTGTAACAACAAGCTCGCCTTCTTCACCTGCTGCAAGTTTTTCACCTGTCTGGCTATTGATAATTTCAGGAAGGAAATGGTCTTCTGCAAAGTGAAGTCCGTCACGTTCAACACATTCACCTGAAACACCGGGGCCCATAAGCTCACTCATACCGTAGTTATCAGTTGAGAAGAGACCGAAACCTTTTTCGATTTTTTCACGAAGCTCCATTGTGCAGCCCTCTGAACCGAAAAGACCGATACGAAGCTTCAGTTCATCATTTGTAATACCCATATCGTGAGCAACTTCACTCATATACATCGCATATGAAGGTGTACTGATTAAAACTGTTGTACCGAAATCTTTAAGGAGCATTGCCTGCTTTTCTGTGTTACCGCTTGAAACAGGAATAACTGCACAGCCTAATTTTTCAAGACCGTAGTGGAGACCGAGTGCACCTGTGAAAAGACCGTAGCCGAATGAAATCTGTGCAACGTCTTCATCTGTAACGCCTACTGCTGCAGAAAGACGTGCAACACAGTCACTCCAGTTATTGATATCATTTTTTGTGTAACCTACAACTGTGGGCTTACCTGTTGTACCGCTGGATGCGTGAATACGTACAATATCTTTCATCTTTGCACCGAAAAGGCCATAGGGATAGTTATCCCTGATATCATCCTTTGTTGTGAAAGGTATGTACTGGATATCGGAAAGACTTTTGATTTTTTCAGCTGTTACGCCTGCCTTACCAAGTCTTTCAGCATAAAAAGGCACATTTCTGATACTGTAATCAACAATCCATTTAAGCCTTTCAAGCTGGAGTTCATCAATCTGTTTTCTTGACATCGTTTCGATGTCTTTCTGGAAAAAGTTCTCTTTCATCTCAAACTTCCTTTTACTTACTTTCTAATATATGTTTAGTTTTAACTTTAACGTCTTTATCGTAACATTCAAACATCTTATCAACTTTTTTGCTGTCAAGAGTTTTTTGTGTAAGCATGCTTACAACGGGTACAATCACAAAACCTAAAAGCATTGCGAAAACACCTGCGTTAAGCGGTGACTGTAAAAATTCAGGGAAGATGCTTTTTGCTGTCATATTAAGCACCATAATACCTGCACCTGCAACAAAGTTTACACCAACTGCAACCTTTGTAACTTTCTTCCAATAGAGTGCAAGCATAAATGGTGCAAGGAATGAACCTGCAAGTGCGCCCCATGAAATACCCATAAGCTGTGCGATGAATGTAACAGATGATTTAGACTGTATAATAGCAATTGTTGCCGAGATAATAATGAACAAAGCAACAAACACTCTCATTATAGACAATTTTGACTTTTCTTTCAAGTCTTTTTTGCGAAGTGATGAAATAAAATCAAGGGTAATTGTGGAACTTGATGTAAGCACAAGTGATGAGAGTGTTGACATCGATGCTGAAAGAACTAAAATCACAACTATTGCAATTAAAACATCAGGCAAATCACGAAGCATTCCGGGCACAATACTGTCGTAGATTATCGAACCGTCTGCAGCAAATTCCGCTCTGTCACCAAAAAGTCTGCCGAAACCGCCCAGGAAGTAACAACCACCTGCAACAACAAGTGCAAATACAGTTGAAACAATCGTACCTGTTTTAATTGATTTTTCATCCTTGATTGCGTAGAATTTACCAATCATCTGAGGAAGACCAAGTGTACCGAGAGATGTGAGAAGTACAACACCTGCAAGGTTGAATAGGTCAGGTCCGAAGAAAGATGTAAACGCACCTGCCTGGTTTGTGTTTTCAGCAGGGATAAGAGAAAGTGCCTCTACCGCTGCTGTAAAACCGCCCTGTGTTTTCAACACTGCCATAACAACTGCCACGATACCAACAAGCATAATAACACCCTGAATCAGGTCGTTTATTGCCGCTGCCATATATCCGCCTGCCACAACATAAATAGCGGTAAGCACTGCCATTGCAATTACACAGTATGTATAGTCGATATTGAAAGCCATTCCGAAAAGTCTTGAAAGGCCGTTGAAAAGAGATGCTGTGTAAGGAATAAGGAAAACAAAAACAAGCACAGATGCAAAAATTTTAATGGCTTTACTATCAAAACGGTTACCGAAGAATTCGGGCATTGTTTTACTTGAAATGTGCTGTGTCATAACTCTTGTTCTTCTGCCCAATGCACTCCATGCAAAAAGAGATCCGATAAGAGCATTACCTATACCAATCCATGTTGCGGCAAGTCCGTATTTCCAACCGAACTGACCTGCGTAACCAATAAAAATAACAGCAGAGAAATATGATGTTCCGTAGCTGAAAGCAGTAATCCATGGACCTGCACTTCTGCCGCCGAGAACAAAACCGTTTACATCTGTTACCTTACGATGGCAATACAAGCCTACGCTGACCATCATCGCAACAAATACAACGAGTAAAGAAATTTTAATTAACATTTGCCTCAACTCCAAAATTAATTGACTTATTATTAAAAACGATGTAAAATTAACATCGTAAACATTCCAAAGGACCTGATTATTATGATTATAGATTTCCACACACATATATTCCCTGATAAAATCGCAAAACCTACTGTTGAAAAACTGAAATCTTATCTTTGCGATGCAGGCGAAGAATGTGCAGCTTACACAGACGGAACACTTACTTCACTCTTATCCTCTATGAAAAATGCAGGAATTGACAAAAGTGTTATTCTGCCTGTTGTAACCAACCCTAAACAGTTTGAAAGCATCAATCGTTTTTCAGCGGAAGTGAATAAAAACGAGGAAATAATTGCTTTCGGAGGAATTCACCCTGATAACGAAAAGCCTGAAGAGAAACTTGATTTCATCAAATCTCTGGGACTTAAAGGAATTAAACTTCATCCTGATTATCAGAACACTTATATAAATGATGAAAAGTATATAAGAATTATCCGTTATGCCGAGAAAATCGGTCTTATTACCGTTATTCACGCAGGATACGATGTACTTTCACCTGATAATATTCATTGCTCAGTTGACAGAGCAATTGAAATGCTTTTGAAAGCAGGAAACGGCGAAAACACAAAAATTGTTCTCGCCCATCTTGGCGGACATTATGCCGCTGAAGAATGTCTTGAAAAACTTGCAGGACAGAATGTTTACCTTGATACAAGCTATGTTTTAAACAAAACAGAGCCTGAACTTCTTATTAAAATTTTCGAAAAACATGGGTTTGACAAGACTCTTTTCGCAAGTGATACCCCTTGGGGAAATCAGGAAGATTTCGTCAGAACCCTTGATAATCTTGACATTTCACAAGAAAACAAAAACAAAATTTTCTATGAAAACGCTCTCCACTTGCTCGCTTTAAACCTTTAAAGCGTTCAAGTGATGTCTGTATTATAACAAATACGTCAAAAAAAAGCAAGTGAATTGTAAAAAAATCTTTCAGGAGAGGGAAAAATGATTAATATTGAACAAAAACTACGTTGTTTTGAAGACAAAAAATATAAACAATTCAACGCCCCTCTCATACCCACTGTTTCACCTGATTCCCAGATAGGTGTAAGAATACCTGATATACGCAAAATTGCAAAAGAACTTAAAGGCACGGAAGAAGCAGAAAAGTTTCTTCACGACCTGCCACACAGGTATTTTGAAGAAAATAATCTTCACGGATATCTTATTGAAGCAATAAATGATTTTGACAAAGCATTGGAAGAAACAGAAAAATTTCTTCCTTACATAGACAACTGGGCAACCTGCGACACAATAACACCAAAGGTTTTCAAAAAGAATTTGCCCGCTTTGTATGAGAAGATAAAAATCTGGCTCACATCAGAAGAAACTTATACAATCCGTTTCGGTGTTAATATGCTGATGAAATTTTTTCTTGATGAAAATTTCACAGACGAAGTGCTTTTACTTGTGGCAGAAATTAAGAGTGATGAATATTACGTCAATATGGCAAGAGCGTGGTTTTTCGCAACTGCAACGGCAAAACAAAAAAGAAAAACGCTTCCGTATATAAAAAAGAAAAAACTCGATAAATGGACACACAACAAAACAATACAGAAATGTACTGAAAGCTACAGAATTTCAGCTGAAGATAAAAAACTACTTAAGGAGATGAAGCTATGAAAATTACTTTTGACAAAAGCTTAAAGAAATTTCCCACATTCATCGCAGTTGTAGGTATTGCTGCCGCAATCGCACTACTCATTATGAGACTTAATCTGGTTGCAATAGTTAATGCCGCATATCTGATGATAACATCTGCTCTTATTTTTCTCGGTATAATTGCAAAGAAAAAGGTTTATGCTCCTTTCTTCGCAGGAATGGGAGCTTCACTTGCAGGAATTATTACATATTTCGTAATATGGGGTGCAGATGCAGGGTTCGGTGCCTTCACATCCGGTCTTAAAGGTTTTATGTCCTCAGCACATCCCCTGCTTACAGGTAACGGCAATTTTCTGACACGTCTGGGCGGTAACTTACTTCTTGCTTTACCTCTGATTTTAATTTCAGTTTCAGTTATTTTGTGTGCAAAAAAATCAAAGAAGTTTTTATCTGTACTTTCAGGATTCGTGCTTGTGTTATTCTCTGTTGCTTTTCTCCTCACAATGAATCTTCGTTCAAAGCCCAACACAGAGCGTCTCTGGGAAGGGCACAACGATTATCTTAAAGGTATCGACAAAAATAAAACAAAGCAGAATTCACCTAATGTACTTTTCATTATGATGGACGACTTAGGCTATGGTGATATTTCACTTAACGGCTCACTTATAGACACACCTAACATTGACTCTATCGGTGAAAATGGTGCTGAACTTACTAATTTCTATTCAAGCTATTCTGTTTGTTCACCTGCCCGTTTTGCTGCTTTAACAGGCAGATATCCTTACAGAGGTCATGCAGATAACGTAATTTATCCCACAGTAAATACAATTTCACCCTTTGCTGCAACAAGACTTTTCAACTCAATTGAAATGGGTGCAAACGTTGACGGTATGCTCGGCGATGAAGTTACACTTGCTGAAGTTTTCAAATCTGCAGGCTATAACACAGGTGCTTTCGGCAAATGGCATCTTGGCGATTACGGCGAGTATCTTCCCACAAATCAGGGCTTTGATTATTTCTACGGAAGCCACCATGTAAACGATATGACACCCTTCTATCACGTTACAGAAGAAAACGGTGAATGGGAAATCGTACATGGCACAGACGAAATGAAAGACCAGAAGAATGCAACAAAATTCATCCACGAAGAAATCACAGAGTGGGTAACTGATACTGTTAAAAATTCAGACGAGCCTTTCTTTGCTTATTATGCAACACCATGGCCTCATGCTCCTATTTATGTGGGAGATGAATTTAACGGTAAAACAGGTCTCGGCGATTACGCTGACTGCGTTACTGAATTTGACTATTATTTAGGTGAACTCTTTAATACTCTTGAAGAACTTGATGTACTTGACGATACACTCATTATCTTCACAAGCGATAACGGCCCTGCTCTTCAGGGTTCAACAAATGAGCTTCGCGGAGGTAAATATCTTGCTTATGAAGGCGGACAGAAAGTGCCTTTCCTTATGCGTTGGGATAACGGAAACGTATTCACTAAAGGCTCAAGCTTTGACGAAAGTGCAACCGTTGTTGACCTTTTCCCCACACTTGTTGAAATGTGCAATATCACATCAGGCGGAAAGCAGAATGTTTTACCTGCAGACCGTGAAATTGACGGCACATCAATGATGCCGATTTTCAGAAAACAGACACCTGTTCACACAAAAGAAAATCCCATTCTGCATATGAAACGTGAAAAACTGAAATCAATTCAGTATGCTATCCCTACAGAAGATGTACTTAAAGCAAATCCTGATTACGACTACGATGTTCTTAAGGACAACAAGTATGTTCAGTTCAAATATTTCAGGAATATTCAGAATGACAACTCAGCTTTCTTTGATAAATTCAGGAAAAACTGGCTTCATGTTCTCACAGATGACAGCGGTGAAAACTACAACAGACAGTCAGTTTACCCCACTATTGCAGAGGAAATGAACGAGAGGCTGGGCGAAATTATGTCAGCTTTTAAAAACAACAGACGAGGTATTAAATAATGCCGCCTCTTTCAATTATGATTAAACCTGCATCAAGTCTTTGCAACCTTGACTGCAGATATTGCTTTTACCATGATGTTACAGAAAACAGAGCTGAAAAAAACCTCGGTATTATGGAAACAGAAACTGCAGAAAACTTAATAAAATCCGCCCTCAGGTTTGCTGACGGATGCAGTATTGCCTTTGCTTTCCAGGGCGGTGAACCGTTGATTGCAGGTAAAGATTATTTCAGCAAATTTGTTTCACTTGTTGATAAGTACAACGCAAAAAACTCTGAAATTTTCTATTCAGTACAAACTAACGGTGTACTTATCAATGATGAATGGGCAAGGTTTTTTACAGAAAACAAATTTCTTGTAGGGTTAAGCCTTGACGGTGACAGAGAAGCAAATAAATACCGTGTTGATTCAAGAGGGCAGAGTAAATTTTTCACCACTCTGTCTGCTGCAAAGATACTTGAAGAAAACAAAACAGAATTCAATATTCTTTCTGTTTTAACAGGCGCAAGCGCAAGAAGAATTGATACTATTTACAGATATTTCAAAGAAAAAGGCTTTAAATATCTGCAGTTTATACCTTGCCTGAGACCTTTCGGAAGTAACGAAGAATCTGACCTTTATATGACAAATGAGGATTATGAATATTTCCTCATTCATGCATTCAATGCTTATGTGAAAGATTTTATGCGTGGCGAATATGTAAGCATCAGACAGTTTGACAATTACATAAGACTTTACCTTGGTGACAAAGCAGAGCAATGCGGTATGTGCGGACATTGCACACATCAGTTTGTTGCCGAAGGAAACGGTAATATTTACCCTTGCGATTTTTACTGTACAGATAAGTGGTTACTTGGCAACATAAACGAATGTGACCTGGAAATTATGGCAAGGTCAAAGAAGGCAAAGGATTTCATTATAGAAAGCATAAACGTGCCTGACGAGTGCAAAAAATGCCCGTATTCACCTCTTTGCCGTGCAGGCGGATGCAAACGAAGCCGTGAAGACAGAAACTATTGTCAGGCTTACAAAGGCTTTTTCGAGGCTTGTCTGCCTTTATTCAGAATGTTCAGGAAGTGATAAATTGATTAAACTTGATACAAGACTTAAAATGGCAGCAGAAGAAGTAAGAGAGGGCAAAATAGTTGCCGACATCGGCACAGACCACGCTTATCTTCCTGCTTTTCTTATAGAAAACAACATCTGCTCCTCTGCCATAGCTGCAGACATCGGCAAAGGTCCTCTCGAAAATGCAAGAAAGGTGGTTTCAACTTCAAAGGATTTGTCTGAAAAAATCGAACTCCGTCTTTCAGACGGATTAAAAGAAATTGAAGCAGATGAAGTTGATGATATCGTTATTGCAGGTATGGGCGGAATTCTGATTGCTGAAATCCTGACTGCCGCACCATGGGTTAAGGATAAAGAAAAAAGACTTATTCTCCAGCCTATGTCACACGCAGAGGATGTAAGAAAATATCTTTGCGAAAACAGATTTGAGATTATAAAAGAAAAAGCCTGCACAGACGGCAAGCATAATTATATTATAATCGTTGCAGAATTCAGGAACAAAGAAAACGATAAGGATGATGCGTTTTATTACAAAGGACTCATTCAATATGATGATTCCCCTGATGCACAGAAATATCACAATGCCCGTATGGCAAGTCTCATCAAAAAACGTGATGCCCTGAAAAACGCAGGACAAGATGTTGAAAATATTGAAAAGATAATTAACGGATAAAATAAAGCCACCTGAAATCAGGTGGCTTTTAAAATTATTTTTAATCAAAAAGAGGTGTTGAGAAATATCTTTCTGCAGTATCAGGGAGAACTGTGATAACAGTTTTACCTTTACCGAGTTTCTTTGCAAGTTTCAAAGCTGCTGCAACATTTGTTCCGCTTGAAATACCGCACATAAGGCCTTCTTTCCTTGCTAAATCTTTTGCTGTCTGTATTGCCTCTTCGTCAGTTACTATGTAAATATCATCATAAACCTTCTGATTAAGGTTATCGGGAATAAGACCGTCACCGATACCCATCTGCAAGTGTGTGCCGATATTACCGCCGGCAAGGATTGCAGCATTTTCAGGTTCAACTGCCCAGATTGTGATATCAGGGTAATTTGTTTTGAGAACTTCACCGATACCTGAAATTGTACCGCCTGTACCTACGCCTGAACAGAATCCATGGATAGGTTCTGCAACCTGTTCCATAATTTCAAGTGCTGTGTGATATCTGTGCACTGCAGGGTTAGCAGGATTTGAGAACTGCTGAGGGACAAACACATTAGGATCTTCTTCTGACATTCTGATTGCTTCTTTAAGGCAGTTCTCGATGCATTCGCCGATATTTCCGTCGTCGTGAATAAGCTTCACTTCTGCACCGTAATGTTCAACAAGCATTCTTCTTTCTTCGCTTACGCTGTCGGGCATAATAATTACTGTTTTATAGCCTCTTACTGCACCAACAAGTGCAAGACCGATTCCCTGATTACCGCTTGTGGGCTCAACTATGATTGTGTCTTTATTGATAAGACCGTCTTTTTCACCCTGCATAATCATATTGTAAGCAGTTCTTGTTTTAATTGAACCACCCACATTAAGACCTTCGTACTTTACAAGCACCTGTGCGCTGTCTTCATCTACCATATTATTGAGTCTTATAATAGGTGTACTCCCCATAGCCTCAAGAACATTATTATAAATCATAAAATCATTCCTTAATCAATCGTATAAGATTTATTTTACTATGTTCATAAAATTTGTCAAGTGTTTTTTCATTTAATTTAATATTCGTTCATTTATAAAATTATGAATCTTAAAATAAAAAGCGACTGAAATAAATCAGTCGCTTTTGTTAATTATTCTTCCCATACAACAAAAAGTGAACTTTGCCTATCTTCTTCTGCCCATAATTTAAGAAGTCCCATCTCAACTAATCTGAAAATAAGTTCATAAGTCATACCTGAACGATAGTATTTTGAATGAAGTCGGTTTTCCTTGGAAAGATTGTCAGGAATGTATTTATCCATGAAATCGCCATAGCGAAGAATATAATCAACCATCATTTTTTCAATACCGCTGTTTATATACATTTTTTTGATTTCTTTATAAAACTTCTTGAACTTTTTCTTTGTAATATACGGAATCAGCATTTTAGGCTTTCCGTCTTTTACTGACACAAGACCGTCTTTCACAAGACCACTTATCATATGCTTCTCACTTTCAGAAATAGCACTATCTTTTTCTATAATTTTATTTATTTGCTGCAACTTAATAAGCTGATATTCCTCAACATTCCGAACATCGTGTAAATATGTATCACAATGATGGCACTTTACCTTAACTTTATTCGAAAAGACACTTTGACTTGCTATCCCTTTTCCGAAATGAGAATTCAGATACTTAAATGTTCTGTTATCATGTTCCGTTTGACCATTAAGAATATCATCAACAATCAGATAAGCAAAAATCCAGTGTTCAGAACCATCTTTCCTTTTGGGTGGATTGCACCAATTTTTTTGTATAATCTCACATCCCATAAACCAAGACAATTCAGTAACCAACATTACAGTATCTGCTATAATTTTATTTTCATCCATACTGAATTCTTCTGCAAAATTTAATTTATCGTACACTTCACAAGAAAACTCATAAATCTTTTTCGCAATAGGATCGATATTTTTAAGAATAAACTGTATTTCTGACAACACACATTTTGTATCTTTTATATGAAAATTTGTTCTGTACTTTCCATTATGTTCAGTCAGATAATCCATATATACAAGACGTTCAATTTTGTCTTCAATATAAATCGCCGCAACAGATAATTTTCGTGCAATTTCTTGTATCGTCATTTCCCTTTCGTTGCAAATGATGCAGATATTCTGCAATAAAACATCTTTTTTCATTTGCATCAACAGAGAATCCAAGGTTATATTTCCTGTATAGTGAATTTTCAGTTTTTCAGGTTTATAAATTGTTTTTTCTTCCATGTTCATCCGCTCCTTTAAATCTTTACGTATTTCTCCCAGATGCCAGCGTATTGTGGAAGGTGACAACGAAAATTCTTCGGCAATTTCGCCACTAGTTTTTTCCTCGAAGTAGTGTGCAATCAAAATTTCACGCCTTATTTTTGTAAGATATGCAATTTCCTGACGTAGTTTTTCAAAAAGCTGTTTTTCTTCAACATCTTCAGATAAATCGGTTTCATCATACATCACTAAATTGTCATCCAACGGTACACTTGAAAATCTTAATTTATTCTTTCTAAGATATTTAGACCATGTATAACAACAAATTCTGAAAATATATGCATCAGGGTATTCTATCTCCTTATTCTTATTGATTTCACTTATAAGCACAGTTAAAATATCCTGAGATAAATCTTCAGCATCTTCAACATTCCTTGTTTTCGAAAATGCAAAGCCATATATCTTTTTCGCATATTCACCGATAAGGTCGTTATTTAATTTCACACACCACACCTCCCTCGGAGATTTTTGAAGCTTCATTTATATAGTACCATAAAAAACCAAACTGTTGGTAAAAAAATAAAGCGACTGAAATAAATCAGTCGCTTAAAATCTATTATCTCTCGTACCTAAAAAACTGAACAAACACATTTCGTGAAATGGAACCAAACAATGGTCAAGCTCTCGACCTATT
>JAZQWT010000179.1:0-18576 GCA_045632485.1 Acutalibacteraceae bacterium | reverse complement strand
CTTATAATGCTTCCTTGTAACGGAAATGATATGCACAACTTTGACGGTACACTTCTGCCTGAACTTTCAGAACACTTTAAAGTAATCACCGTTTCACCCCGTGGCACAGGACAGTCTGAAAGAGGTGAGGGTGAACTTACTTTTGATGTGGAAGCAGATGACCTTCTTTGTCTGCTTGATGAGCTGGAAATAGAAAAAGCACATTTCTACGGCTTCAGTGATGGCGGAAATCTCGCTCTTGTATTTGCTTCAAAACACACAGACAGAGTGCTGTCACTTATTCCTATGGGTGCAAATATAAACGACAGAGGAACGAAATTTACAAATCAGATCGGCATAGTTTTTGAATACTGGATTTTATGTATTAAAGCACATTTTACGGATGACCCTGCGGTTAAGCTTAAAAGAGATATTCAGGGTATGATGGTAGGTCAGCCTACACTTAAGTTCAAGGACCTTGAAAAAATCAATGTTCCTACACTTAACATTTATGGTCAGAGCGATATGATGTACCGCAGTCATTCAAAGAAAATCACAAATTCAATCCCCGGTGCACGTGAGCTTATGGTGAAAGGCGGAGGTCATTCAAGCTGTTTTGATTATACTCACGAAATCCTTTTGCCTGCTATTCTCGGGTTCTATACTGAAAATAATTTTCTTGATTAACACAAAAAGCCACCCAATGGGTGGCTTTCATACTGTCTGCATTTTTCTGTGAAATACTTCATATATTTTTTATGAGGTGATAAAAATGTCAGGTATGTTCAAATTCGGTGTTATTGCATCAATCGCAATAGGTTGTCTGATTATTATTGTTTCTGCTTTTAAAACAAAGCGTTTTATTTCCTGTGTATTTTTAAGTGCCCTGCAGGGAGTTGCCGCTATGTTTGCTGTTAATGCATTAGGGCTTGTGACAGGTCTGCATCTGTCTGTCAATGGTTATACTATTGCAACCTCTGTAATCGGAGGTACTCCTGCAGTAATAGGAATGATTGTCTTGCAGATGCTGTTCAGATGAACAAATCATCAGCAGCTTCAGACTTCAGCAGGGTTTTCAAAAATGAATCGTGTTGTTTTGTCAGATGAAGTATCGGTTAACAAAAGTTCACCGTTTTTTATGCTGTAAGTATAGTTGGAAGTAATTTCTTTTGAATAAAAGAAGAGTGTAACAGAAAGGTCTTTAGTTTGCTTCTGGTAAGCATAAGATGCTTCTACAGTACCATTGTGTCTGGCTTTTACAACGGGTACTGGTGCATTGTTGTATGTAATATCAGCAGAGCCGTCTTCGTGAAATTCGAGGCTCATACTAAGGTCATCTGCATTCCATGTTCCGATAAATGGATTACTGTTTACTTCTCTGACTATAAAGAAAACAGCCACGCCTATTGCTATAGTTATTATACCTGCCAAGACTATAGTCAGGATTTTTTTTGCTTTAACTGTCATAATTTATATACCTCATATCTGAATTTTATGTTTTCTGAAAAAAGAGCGTGTTCTTTCACGCTCTTTTTATTATACCATTCCTGCTCAAAAAAACAATAGTTATTTTAGTGCCTGATAAAAATAATTAATAGATTCTTCATTTTTTTTGCTAATGTATCACATAAAAAGCATTTATAATTATGTCGGTGATTGAATGGGAAGATTACAGAATTTATATAAAAAATCATTCAGTTTATCTGAAGAAACGGAAAAAGAATTTTTTGACTGCGTGAGAGATTATTATTACACACAGGAATTTCAGAGCCTTGATAAATATATACAGCATGGCTCGATACAGCTTATTCAGCATATAAAGAGTGTTTCATATCTTTCTTACAGAATTGCGAAAAAACTGAATCTTGATTTTCGCACGGTAGCAAGGGGCGCGTTGCTTCACGATTTGTTTTATTACGATTGGCACGACCCTGACCCCTCACATCGTCTGCACGGATATTTTCATCCCGGATTCGCTCTTAAAAATGCGAGAGAATTAAGTCGTAAGAATAACCTGGAATTAACAAAGGTTGAAGAAAATATCATATACCGCCATATGTTTCCGCTGACGGTGATTCCGCCTGTGTACAAGGAATCGCTACTGGTTTGTCTGGTGGATAAATATGTTGCAACGAAAGAAATTATCATATGTTCATCTGAAAAAAGGAGTAGAAAATTTTTCGGAGAATCAGGAAAGGATAGAAAATAATATATGGAAAAAGTAATTGAGTATGTGCTTTTCTTTTTCTTTTACAGTTTAGTCGGCTGGATTTCAGAAGTGATTTATTGTTATATTAAAGATAAAAAATTCACAAACAGAGGTTTTTTGTATGGTCCTCTCTGTCCCATATACGGCACAGGTGCATTGAGTATGCTTATTTGCCTTACGTGGTGCAAGGATATACGCGTAGGCGGAATTTTAATAGGACCGCTTCTTGTGCTGATAATAGGTGTTGTAGTGTGTGATATTGTTGAATATTTAACAAGCTATCTTATGGAAAAACTTTTTAACGCAAGATGGTGGGATTACAGCAAGAAAAAACTTAATCTTCACGGCAGAATATGCTTTGAGCACAGTTGCTATTGGGGTGTTTTTTCAGTGCTTCTTATATATCTTATTCATCCCCTCGGTGCAGAAAAATTAGCAGGTCTTTTGTCCTTCGAATGGAAGCTGGGACTTATGTGCGCAACACTTGCAGTTTTTCTTGCAGACCTTGGTGTAACCGTTAAGAAATCAAGAGAAGCAAAAAAAACAGGCAACTTCAAAAATGCAAAGAAAAAGAAATAATATAAATCCGCAGAAACAAATGTCGAGTTCTGCGGATTTTTTTTATCCCGGTTGGCGTACATATGATTCAGGTATTTTGCCTACGATAATAGTTTCACCTATAACAACGGTGTTTTCAACAGATGTGCTTAAGTTTTTACCTGATGTAATAATACTGATATCTGCTTCAATTCTTATCTGAATCTGATGGCGTGATTGATTTATGCCTGTGCTTTCAAAAAGGTTTTCGATTCCGCTTTTTGCATTTCCTGAAAGGTTTATGTAAAAGGTGAGGGCAGGACCTCTGCCGATTAAAAGGTCACTTCCTGTAAGCGTGCCGAGAGGTATTTGCACAGGACACCGTGATTGCTTATTAATTCTTTTTACCACTTCATCAAGGATTGCGCCTTCAATGGCATTTGTAAGATTTGTGTTTGTGCCCACGGAAATAATGTTTCCCTCTTTATCGTATCTGTAATCAACAAATTCCTTGTAGCTTTCCTCATCTGAATCTATAACTGCACTGACTGAATCGTTTATTGCCTGCATAGCAATATTTTTTGCTTTGTCAACAGACATTGTGTAAATTATATCGGCAACTTTTGCATCAATAAGTAAAGCGAAAATTGCTGAGATTATCATTACGCATATCATGAAAAATGTAAGATTCTTTTCAAAAGTTGAACGGTAACGTTTCATTCGTCTGAACCGTCGTCTGCGTTTTTTCATACAACCACCCACTTTATTATATGTATTTTTTTCTTATGGTTGAATTTTTTTGTGCAATGTGTTAAAATTCAATCAGCGTACATTTTAATTTTTGTATATGAAAGGATATCCGAAGATGAAAGTTAGAGAACTTGTTGAAATATTGGACGGTCGCGTTGTATACGGCGAAGATTTTCTTGACAGAGACGTTTATACTGCCTGCGGAAGTGATATGATGAGCGATGTGCTTGCTTTTGTTAAAGAACAGGCAGTTATGCTTACAGGTCTTGTTAACCCTCAGGTTGTAAGAACAGCAGAAATGATGGATATGAAATGTATCGTTTTTGTAAGAGGTAAAAAGCCTGATATTGCTATGATTGATTTGGCACAGGAAAGAGAAATTCCCCTTATCGGAACAGAACTTGAGATGTTCACTGCCTGCGGAAAGCTTTATGAAGCAGGTTTACGCGGAGGCAGCGGAAGATAATGGGCGAATTGAATTTTAAGTACGATGTTCTTAAAAATGATTTCACCTGCGCAGGCGAAGCATCAGGTAAAATCAAACGTACACTTAAAGATTTAGGCTTCGGTTCAAATTTAATAAGAAATGTTGCAATCGCAGTATACGAGGGAGAAATCAATATGGTAATCCATGCTGAAGGCGGTGTGATTATCTGTGACATTTCCCCTGAATGTATTACTGTTACACTTGACGACAAAGGACCGGGTATCCCTGATGTTGAGCTTGCTATGCAGGAAGGTTTCTCAACTGCTCCCGAAAACGTAAGACAACTCGGTTTCGGTGCAGGTATGGGTCTTCCCAATATCAAAAAATATGCCGACGATATGCTTATTGAAACACAGGTAGGTGTAGGCACTAAAATTACACTTAAATTCCTTGTGAAATAAGGTGAGTTTAATATGGTTGCTTTTATTATTCTTTTGCCGGGTTTGTTTGCCCTGCTTTGCTTCCTTGGAATAATATAAAGCGTCGCAGACCCCCACTATCTTATTTTTAACTATTACTTATTACCTGAAAATTTCAGAGAAATTTTCACGGAGGTATCTCTATGGATAAATATGCTCATTCAGTACGCCTTGACACCGATAAATGTCTTGGCTGTATGAATTGTATAAAAAGATGCCCTACCGAGGCAATACGTGTGCGTAACGGTAAGGCTAAAATGATTCACGAAAGATGCATTGACTGCGGTGAATGTATAAGAGTCTGTCCTCACCATGCAAAATATGCAGAGCGTGAAACATTGACAAGCATTATTAATTACAAATACAGAATAGCTCTCCCTGCACCTGCTCTTTACGGTCAGTTTGCAAATCTTGACGACATCAATATTATCCTTAATGTTCTGAAAAGAATGGGGTTTGATGAGGTTGCCGAAGTTTCAAAGGGTGCTGAGCTTGTTTCCCACGCTACGAGAAAACTGATGTCTGCGGGTGCTTTTAAAAAGCCTGTTATTTCATCGGCTTGTCCTGTTGTGTGCCGACTTATCAGAATTTCATTCCCTGAACTTATTCCGAACGTAGTCAACCTGAATGCTCCATTTGAGGAAGCGGCAAGGATGGCACGTGAAAAGGCAATGAAAGAACATAACCTTAAATCAGAGGATATAGGTGTTTTCTTCATCACACCCTGTCCGGCAAAAATTACTGCAATAAAGCAACCGCTTTTCAGCGAAAAATCAAACCTTGACGGTGCAGTTGCCATCAGTGATATTTATCCTGTTATGATTCAGCAGATGAAGAAGGTTACTGAAATTGAAAATATTCAGCATTCAGGCAGAATCGGTGTAGGCTGGGCGATAAGCGGCGGCGAAGCGTCAGCACTTCTGCTTGATAACAGTCTCCACGTTGACGGCATTGAAAATGTAATAAAAATTCTTGAAGAAATTGAAGATGAAAAATTGAACAATGTTGATTTCATTGAGCTTAACGCGTGTAATGAAGGCTGTGTAGGCGGATGCCTTACTGCAGAAAATCCATATATTGCAAAGAATCGTCTTCAGGCTCTTAAAAAATATCTGCCTGTTGCATGTAACAGAATAGGTGACGATAGCGTGCCTCGCGAAATGTTCTGGCAGAAGGCTCTCGAGGAGCTTCCCGTAATGCGCCTTTCAGGCAATATTGTGGATGCTATGCGTATGATGAATGATATAAACGAAATTCATAAGTCTTTGCCTAACCTTGATTGCGGTACATGCGGTGCACCGTCATGTAAAGCATTGGCAGAAGATGTTGTCAAGGGTTATGCAAGCGTAGATGACTGTATCTTTATGCTTCGCAAAAAACTTGATAACGAAGAAATGGAAAACCTTATCCCTGCGCCTTACAGAAAAGAAGAATGAATATATGAACGACTTAAGCAGATTGTTTGAAAACGTCGTTGACGGCGATGTGATTGAACTTGAAAAAGGTAAAATTTATCACGTAAAGCCTGAGGATTCTTTTATAAAAACAGGCTATTTCTGTTCGAATACTGCCAAAAGACATGAGAATCCCAAGGGTACACGTTACGTTGCAATTTACCTTAAAGAAAAAAAGAACATTACAATCCGCGGTAACGGTGCGGAGATTTGTGTTCACGGTAAAATGACACCTCTACTGTTTTATAAATGCGAAAATATTACGGTGGAAAATTTAGTCGTTGACTATTTCTGCCCTACAATGACAGAGTTTAAAATTCTCTCAAACAACAACGGAATCTGTGAATTTAAAGTCAACAGCGACTGTCTTTTTGATGTTGACGGAAAAGACCTGATACTTAAAGGTGAAACGGCTGAAAACGGAAAACCTTATTGGCAGGGGAAAACTTACGGCCAGGGCAGATTTATAAAAATTTTCGACCCTGAAACGAGACTTACACGCGATTTCAGACGTGAAACACTGGAATTTAAAAAAGCAGAGAGAATCAGCAAAGACACTTTCCGTGCAGAGCTTATTTACAAGGATGCAGAGTTTCCTGTTGGTCATATTATCCAGTCACGAAATATTGTACGCGACCAGACGGGCAGTTTTTTTGAAAGGTGCAAAAACCTTGAATTCAAAAATCTGCGTATGAAGTTTATGCACGGTCTCGGTATCGTTTCACAGTTTTGTGAAAATGTAAAATTTGAAAACTGCGATTTCACTCCAAAAGAAGGAAGAACAGTTGCCAGTACAGCCGATTTCTTCCAGTTTTCAGGCTGTAGAGGGAAATTGATTCTTGATAATATCAAGGCCTGGGGTGCTCACGACGATTATGTGAATGTTCACGGCACCCATCTGAGAATTATCAGAAGAAACAAGCGGAAAAGAACAATAACTGTACGTTTTATGCACCCTGAAAGTTGGGGCTTTCAGGCGTTTGAAAAAGGTGACGAGCTTGAATTTATCAAGTGGAATACACTTGCACCTTTTGGCAAAACAGAAGTTTTATCTTATGAAAAATTAAACGATACAGACATAAGATTGTATCTGACAAACCTGAATGAAAATATTGAAGTTGGTAAAGACGTTGTTGAAAACGCAACGTGGATACCTGATTTGTATGTACGAAATTGCAATTTCGGCACAACATCGGGCAGAGGAATTTTATGTACAACACGCGGTGAAGTTATAATCGAAAACAACACCTTTGACAGTCTCTGGGGTCCTGCACTTCTTCTGGAAGATGATTGTAATTTCTGGTTCGAATCAGGCTATACAAAAAAGATTGTTTTCAGAAATAATTTTGTAAGAAGATGCGAACACGCGTCAATGTGGGAGGGTGCACCTGTAATCAGATATTCACCTAAAGTTATGGATGAAAATTCAAAGCATTTTGTCCACGGTGAGCTTGTAGTAACAGGCAACACTTTCCTTGAACCGAAAGAAGATAAGCACGTTTTCTATCTTACATATCTTGCAAAAGCAGAAATCACCAATAATATTTTCGACACACCATACGAGCTTGAAACGCATTGCGTAGGGGAGATAATCGAAGAAAATAACAGGATTTGCAGGTGATTATAGTCATTGTCTGAACGAAAACAAACGAGATTAAAAGAACACAATTATTCAATCCCCGGTGCATATTTTATTACATTGTGCACCGATGGTAGAAAACGTATATTGTCAGACATTATCGTAGGGGACGATGCCCACATCGTCCCATTTGGAATTTGCATAAAGCCGAAAGGATTTTTACTATGAAAATTAAAGACTTAGCAGAAAAGTATTCAATGAAAATTTTAAATGCGGCAGATATTGACACACGCGAAGGTCACGGTTGTTACTGTGGCGACCTTTTAAGTTGGGTTATGTCAAGGGCGAATGCTGATGATATCTGGCTTACCGTTATGGGAAACGTGAACTCGATCGGCGTTGCAGTGCTTTCTGATGTTGCATGCATCGTGCTTACTGAAAACGCTGCTTTTGACGCTGATGCACTTAAACGTGCACAGGAAAACAGCGTTATCGTTCTGCAGACAGAGATGAACACTTACGAAACTGCAACAAAGATTTACGAAGAACTTAAGTAAGGAGATGGTAAAATGGAACTGAATTACGATTTCCATTTACATTCCTGTCTGTCTCCTTGCGGAGATAATGATATGACGCCCTATAATCTTGTCAATATGGCAAAGATTATGGGGCTTGACGTTATAGCCTTAACTGACCACAATACCTGTCTTAATTGTCCTGCTGCTATGAAGGCAGGGGAGAAAGCGGGAATTCTTGTTATTCCCGGTATGGAATTGTGCACTGACGAAGAAGTTCACGTTGTGTGTCTTTTTTCAAATCTGGAAAATGCGCTTGATTTCTCAGCCTATGTAAGAGAAAGAATTCCGCCTGTAGAAAACAGAGAGAAAATCTTCGGTGAACAACTTATTATGGACGAAAGAGATAATGTTATCGGGAAAGAAAATCTTTTGCTTACAACTGCAGCGGACATATCTCTGGATAAGGTTCCTGAGCTTGTAAAAAGCTTTGGTGGTGTTGCGTTTCCCGCACACATTGACCGCTCGTCTTACAGTGTGATTTCTAATCTTGGTATGATTGATGAATATATGGGTTTTACCACTGCAGAAATCACAAAAGACGCAGATAAAAATGACTACATAAAAAAGTTCCCTGTTCTTGAAAAAATGAACATTCTGACGAGTTCAGATGCTCATTATTTAGAGAATATCGGATCTGCCGGTGGCAAAATTAATGTAGTTGAACAAGAAATTGACAAAATTTTGTCAATTTTATCAAAATCGTGCTGAAATCGTAGTTTTCGTATTGATTTTTTATGGTGTATGTGCTACAATATCAACGTATGTTTTAGCAAATTGTAATCGATTTTGCTTTGATTTATACAGTTTGTGAAAAGGAGGAACAGTAATGGTTAAAAAAATCAGCAGCAATCCTTTCAACGGAACACCTGAACAGGCTGCAAAGCTTCAGGCCGTTATTGAGGAAAGCAAACATGACAAAAGTCTTCTTATGCACGTAATGCAGGAAGCACAGGGCATTTATGGTTATCTTCCGATCGAGGTGCAGAAAATGATCGCAGACGGAATGGGTGTACCCGTAGAAAAAGTTTACGGCGTTTCAACATTCTATGCACAGTTCTCACTTTCTCCCAAGGGCGAATATAACTTCTCAGTTTGCCTTGGTACAGCATGTTACGTTAAGGGTGCACAGGAACTTATCGACAAACTTGAAGAAGTTCTCGGTATCAGTGCAAAAGAATGTACACCTGACGGTAAATTCTCACTTGAAGACTGCCGTTGCATCGGTGCTTGCGGTCTTGCTCCCGTTATGACAGTTAATGACGAAGTTTACGGCAAGATTGAAGCAAAAGATATCCCCGGTATCGTAGCTAAATATCAGGCATAATTATGCGTGAATTATCACTTAACGTTCTCGATATTACCGAAAATTCAGTTTCAGCAGGTGCAAGCCTTATAGAAATTGATGTCCTTGAAAGCACAGAGGATAAAACACTTTCGATAATAATTCGCGATAATGGCAGGGGAATGAGTGAGGAAACACTGAAAAGTGTCAGAGACCCGTTCTACACAACCCGCACCACAAGAAAAGTCGGTATGGGAATTCCCTTGTTCAAAATGGCAGCAGAAATGACAGGCGGTCACCTTGAGCTTGAATCAGAGTTAGGCGTCGGTACTGTAATTTCAGCCCATTTCAAAACAGACAGCATTGATTTCACCCCGTTGGGCGATATTGATGCCACAATATTGATGCTGATAACCATGCATGAAGAAATTGACTTTGTCTATCGTTTTAAAATTGATGAAGAAGAATTTGTCCTTAAAACAGCAGACCTGAAGGAAATTCTCGGTGGTGTAAGTTTCAATGAAACTGAAGTCAGAGTATGGCTTAAAGAATATATCAGCGAACAGACACAAATTATTCGTGGAGGTGTAACATAAATGAAAACTCTTGAAGAATTACTTGCTATAAAAGCAAAAGCACAGGCAAACATCACAACAAGAGAATCAGCAGACGGCAACGAAGATGTTACAAGAATTGTTGTAGGTATGGCAACTTGCGGTATCGCAGCAGGTGCTCGCCCCATTCTTAACGGATTTGTTGACGAAGTAGCAAAAAGAAATCTCAGAAACGTTACTGTTTCACAGACAGGTTGCATCGGTATGTGCCAGTATGAGCCTATCGTTGAAGTCTTTGCACCCGGCAAAGAAAAAGTAACATACATCAAAATGACTCCCGATAAAATCGCAAGAGTCGTTGCAGACCACATTGTAAACGGAAATCCTGTTACTGAATATACAGTAGCATCACTTAAAGACTAAGGAGGAAAAAGCATGTATCGTTCTCATGTCCTTGTTTGCGGCGGTACCGGTTGTACTTCCTCAAACAGCCCTGCAATTATTGAAGCTCTTGAAAAAGAGATTGCAGATAAAGGCCTTGAAAATGAAATCAAGGTTATCAAAACAGGTTGTTTCGGCCTTTGCGCATTAGGCCCCATTATGATTGTTTATCCGGAAGGCAGCTTCTACAGCGAAGTTAAAGTAGAAGACGTTCCGGAAATCGTTGAAGAACACCTTCTCAAAGGTCGTATCGTTACACGTCTTCTTTATGATGAAACAGTTGTTAACGAACAGGAAATCAAATCTCTCAACGAAACAAACTTCTACAAAAAACAGAAGAGAATTGCTCTTCGTAACTGCGGTGTTATCGACCCCGAAAACATCGAAGAATATATTGCTTACGACGGTTATCAGGCTCTTGCAAAGTGCTTGACAGAAATGACTCCCGAAGACGTTATCAAAGTTGTTAAGGATTCAGGTCTCCGCGGTCGTGGCGGCGGCGGATTCCCCACAGGTATGAAATGGGAGTTCACATCAAAGAACGCTGCAGACCAGAAATACGTTGTATGTAACGCTGACGAAGGTGACCCGGGTGCATTCATGGACCGTTCAGTTCTTGAAGGTGACCCCCACTGTATCATCGAAGCTATGGCTATCTGCGGTTATGCAACAGGCGCAACAGAAGGTTACGTTTATGTTCGTGCAGAATATCCCATCGCTGTTGAACGTCTTCAGATTGCTATCGACCAGGCAAGAGAACACGGTCTTCTCGGTAAAAACATCTTCGGTTCAGGCTTTGACTTTGATCTCTTCATCCGTCTCGGTGCAGGTGCATTTGTTTGCGGTGAAGAAACAGCTCTTATGACTTCAATCGAAGGTAACAGAGGCGAACCCAGACCCAGACCTCCCTATCCGGCAGTTAAAGGTCTTTTCGCTAAACCCACAACAGAAAACAACGTTGAAACATTCGCTAACATTCCCCAGATTATCCTTCACGGTGCTGACTTCTTCAAGTCAATGGGTACAGAACGTTCAGCAGGTACAAAAGTATTTGCTCTCGGCGGTAAAATCAAGAACACAGGTCTTGTTGAAATCCCCATGGGTACAACACTTCGCGAAATCATCGAAGATATCGGTGGCGGTGTTCCCAATGGTAAAAAATTCAAAGCAGCACAGACAGGTGGTCCTTCAGGTGGTTGTATTCCTGCTTCACTTATGGATACAGAAATCGACTACGATAACCTTACAGCAATCGGCTGTATGATGGGTTCAGGCGGACTTATCGTAATGGACGAAGATAACTGTATGGTTGACATTGCTAAATTCTTCCTCGACTTCACAGTTGATGAATCATGCGGTAAATGTGCTCCCTGCCGTATCGGTACAAAACGTCTGAGAGAACTTCTCGAAAAAGTTACTGACGGTAAAGCAACAATGGAAACTCTTGATGAAATTGAGAAACTTGCTTATTACATCAAGGAAAACTCACTTTGCGGTCTCGGACAGACAGCTCCCAACCCCGTTCTTGCAACTCTTAAATTCTTCAAAGATGAATACATTGCTCACGTTGTAGATAAGAAATGTCCTGCAGGCGTATGTAAGGCTCTCCTTAACTACTCAATCGTAGCAGATAAATGTAAGGGTTGTACTCTCTGTGCAAGAAAATGTCCCGTTGGTGCAATTTCAGGCTCAGTTAAAGAAGTACACACAATCGATACAGTTAAATGTATCAAGTGCGGCGTTTGCGAATCTAACTGTAAGTTCGGCGCTATTATCAAAGGTTAATTGAAAGGAGTGTGCCAATAATGGAAATGGTAAATATTAAAATCAACGGCATGCCCTTAAGCGTGCCGGGCGGTACAACAATTCTCGAAGCTGCAAGATATGCAGGTATCGAAATTCCCACACTTTGCTTCCTTAAAGATATCAACGAAATCGGTGCTTGCCGTTTTTGTATGGTAGAAGTAGGCGGTCCCAGAGGCAATCGTCTTGTTTCAGCTTGCGTATTCCCCGTAAACGAGGGAATGGAAGTTTTCACAAACACACCCAGAGTTCACGAATCACGTAAAACAACACTTGAACTTCTTCTTTCAGCTCACGATAGAAAATGTCTCTCTTGTGTAAGAAGCGGTTCTTGCGAACTCCAGAAACTCTGCCTTGAATACGGTGTTGACGATGAAAGCCGTTTCGATGGCGAAAAACCCGTTTGGGAAATCGACACAACAGCAACTCATATGGTAAGAGATAACAACAAATGTATCCTTTGCCGTCGTTGCGTAGCTGCTTGTGATAATCAGTATGTTGGTGTTATCGGTGCAAATGCACGTGGCTTCGATACACACATCGGTTCAGCATTTGAAAAAGGTCTTGCATCTTTCGCTTGCGTAGAATGCGGTCAGTGTATTGTTAACTGTCCCACAGGTGCTCTTTACGAAAAAGACGATACAAAAGCTGTTTTCGAAGCAATCAACGATCCCGACAAATTTGTTATTGTTAACACTGCTCCCTCAATCCGTGTTACACTCGGTGAATGCTTCGGCTACAAAGTAGGCACAAACGTAACAGGTAAAATGGCTGCAGCTCTTCACAGACTCGGCTTTAACAAAGTATTCGATACAGACTTCTCAGCTGACCTTACAATTATGGAAGAAGGTACAGAACTTCTCCACAGAATCAAAGAAGGCGGCAAACTTCCTCTTATCACATCATGTTCACCCGGTTGGGTTAACTTCTGTGAACATTACTATCCCGAACAGATTGATAATCTTTCAAGCTGTAAATCACCTCAGCAGATGTTCGGTGCAGTTATGAAAACATGGTATGCACAGAAAATGAACATCGACCCTGCAAAGATTGTTGTTGTTGCAGTTATGCCTTGTACAGCTAAGAAAGGCGAAAACAAACGTGACGACCAGTCAGCTGCAGGTTTTGCAGATGTTGATTACTCAATCACAACACGTGAACTTGCAAATATGATTAAAACTGCAGGTATCAACTTCGACCTTCTTCCCGACGAGCAGTTCGATAATCCTCTCGGCGAAGGTACAGGCGCAGGTGTTATCTTCGGCGCAACAGGCGGCGTTATGGAAGCAGCTCTTCGTTATGCTGCTGAAGCTCTTACAGGTAAAGAACTCGATAACATCGAATTCACAGAAGTAAGAGGCACAGAAGGTATCAAGGAAGCAACTTACACAGTTGGCGGACTTGAACTTAAAGTTGCAGCAGTAAGCGGTATTAAGAATGCACAGGCAGTTATGGAAAAAGTTAAAGCAGGTACTTGCGATTATCAGTTTATCGAAATCATGGCTTGTCCCGGCGGTTGTGTAAACGGCGGCGGTCAGCCCATCCAGCCTGCATCAGTTCGTAACTTCGTTGACCTTAAGGGTCTTCGTGCTCAGGCTATCTATGAGGCAGATAAGAACCTTCCTCTCAGAAAGAGCCAGGACAACCCCGCAATCAAGATGATTTATGATGAATTCTTCGGTGAACCCGGAAGCCACAAGGCTCATGATATTCTTCATACATCTTATGTTAAAAAGTCACTTTATAACGACTGATAATAATTAATTAATCCCTCATCTGATCAGTTTCAGGTGAGGGATTTTTCGTTGGTTGGCGATGCTAAAGAAATGTAGATTTATATTTCAGGGAATTCCTTAATAATTTTTAATTGTGAATAAAATTTGTATTGTATTGCATTTATGTGAAAATGTGGTATAATTTACACATAGGAATATTTGCAAAGGAGATGTACAATATGAAAAAGATGACTAAAGTTCTTTCTGTTTTTCTCGCATTAGTAATGATGGTAGGTATGTTTACTATCGGTGTAAATGCTGAAGAAAACAACGAAGCTGAATGTGTTCATGCATTTGGTAAATGGATAATAAGCAAGGATGAAACATGTGCAGAACCCGGTATTAAGTACAGAGCATGTGAAAATTGTGGTTTTATTGAAACAGGATTAGTTCCGGCGTTAGGTCACACATATGGTGAAGAGACAGTTGTTGAACCTACTTGTGCAAGCGAAGGTTACACATTTTCTGTGTGTGTAAATTGCGGTGATGTGAAAAAAGAAAACACTGTTGCAAAGCTTTCACACGTTTATGGCGAATGGGTTGTAACAACAGAAGCAACCTGTACAACAGACGGTCTTAAAGAAAAAGTTTGTCTCAACTGTGCTGAAACAACAGAAGACCATAAATTGACAGAAGTTATTCCCGCAACAGGCCATGATATGCAGGTTGAAACAGTAGTGGACCCCACATATGAAGAAGAAGGTTATACGATTTATAAATGTACAGCTTGCGGTATAACAGAAAAAAGAGACGCAACTCCTGTTCTTGCAGGCAGAGTATTATCTGTTGACCTTGGCGAAGCAATTGTGATTAACTACGAACAGGCAAAAGAACTTGTACCGGATGTTGAAATGGGCGGTAATGTAGGCTACAGCATCACTTATTCATCATCTGCAGAAAATGTTGCTATAGTTGACGAAAACGGTGTTGTAACAGGTAAAGGTATGGGTAAAGCAGTTATTACATGTACTGTAACTGATGCGTACGGCAACACAGTTTCAGGTACAGTTAATGTTCAGGTTAAATTTACTATGGCAAACTGGTTTACAATTATCCGTCAGGTGCTTCAGGCTGCTATTGATATAGTAATAGGTGGCCTTTTAGGAAGCTTAAGAAAATAATTCTGATGTAAACTGAATTTTTCAGCTCCTTTGTTTTGACAAGGGAGCTGTTTTTTTATAACAAAAATCTTTTTTCTTTTATTTTATTGACTTAATTACTGTAATTTTATATAATTTAATTGCAGAAAATACCTTGGGAGGTAGAAAAATGAAAAAAGTATCACTTAAAATTATGTCAATTCTTCTTGTGTTTACACTTGTATTCACAGGCGGTGCAGTAAGCGTATCTGCAGCTGACGTAACTGCAAACACAGCAGTGCAGGTTCAGGAAGCAGCAGAAGGCCCCAACGGATTTATGAAATTCCTTTACAACACACTTAACGTTGTTTGTGAAGCGTTGGTAAGTACAATCTGTAAAATTTATGTCAATCCTAAAAACTGGCAGAAACTTGATGATTACGACAGCGACGAAGTAGGCTTTATGGCAGGTCGTGAAAATTATCAGACAGAAGCAAAAGATGGTAACAAATGGTCTCTCGGTTATTCAAGCCGTTCAATAGTGCCGGAAGATATTGCTGACGGTAAGTATTATATCGGACGTGACCTTACGGTACGTATTGCAAAAGACGTTTATGATGATAACAGAATCCGTGTTGCAGCTATTGATGATAACAGCGGTGAAGGTGTAGTGGTTATCGGTGCAATTGACTCACTCGGCGTTACATCAACTGATATCCGTACAGTCCGTAAAGCAATTATTGAATGGTGCGAATCAAACGGCAAAAAAGTTTCAAGTATAAATATTACAGCTACTCACTCACATTCAGCTCTTGATACACAGGGTGTTGCAACAGAATTCTTCAAGAAACTTGCAGGTAGCTTCTGGGCAAACCTTGTAGGCAGCAATGCAGAACTTCCCGGTCTTGAAGCTGCAGCAGAGTTCAAAGAATTTTTCGTAGGAGAATCAATTGAAGCAGTAAAGGAAGCTTTCAATAATATGGAAGACGGTGACCTTTATTTCGCAGAAATTGATACAAGTGAATTTATGCACGATAAGCGTGACCTTATTGCAAGAGAAGATTTACAGAAAACTGCAGTTCTTCACTTCGTTCCCGAAGCAGAGGATTCAGAAGGTACATACATTGCTGATATTTCTTGTCACGCAACATCATTCAGCGCAAGCCACGGTTACATCACAGGCGACTATATCTACTATCTTGATAAATATATTAAAGAGCAGACAGGCGACAACACAGTTATGGTAGCGGGTGCTCTCGGTCAGGTTTCAAGAGATATTGAATATTCAGAAGAAGGTATGGATGAATATACAGCTCTCGGTGCAGAATCAGACGCTCTCGGTTCAGCATTCGGTAAATTGATTATTGAAGCAGATTACGGTGAAGCTCTCGAGCCCGTTCTCAATGCAACTCATAAAGAAATCTTCATTCAGCCTGAAAACAGCATCCTTGTTCTTGCTTGTGAAATCAAGCTTGTTAACAATAAGGTTTATTATGACGGACTTCTTTTCAAACAGTTCTATATGCCTTCTGAAATCGGTTATCTTGAATTCGGTAACGAAGTAGCATTTGCTCTCTTCCCCGGTGAACTTTATCCTGAAGTATTCCTCGGTAACGACATCACAGGTGGTGTTACATGGGACGGCACAGAATGGCAGTACGATTCACTTAAAGATGAAGTTGAAGGTGTTGACACATATGCAGTAAGCCTTGCAAACGATGCTCTCGGTTATGCTGTTACAGACAACAACTTTGCGTTTATGGGTCACATCATCGGTGAAGAAATCGCTGACGAAGTTCTCTCAATCGGCAAACACATCGCATCATTCTACGTTGAAAACTACCTTGAAATGATTGGCGAAATGAAATGATTTTTCAAAACAAAAGAGGGCGTCTGCGGACGCCCTTGATTTTTAGGTGATATTATGAAAAATATTGTTTTAATCGGTATGCCGGGTGCAGGTAAAAGCACAATCGGTGTTTTGCTCGCAAAAAGTGTATTGATGGATTTCATTGATACTGATTTGCTTATTCAACGCAAATATTCAAAAAGCCTTTGCGACATTATAAATGAAAAGGGTATTGAAAAATTTCTTGAAATTGAAAACGATGTAATATGCGAATCTTTCTTCCGTAATGCAGTTATTGCCACAGGCGGAAGTGCAGTTTATGGCAAAGAAGCAATGAAAAAATTAAAAGCGGAAGCAACTGTGGTTTACCTTAAAGTCAGTCCCGATGTGCTTGAAAAAAGAATTGATAATATTCATACACGTGGCATCGCAATGGAGAAAGGTACAACAATAAATGAACTTTACAACGAGCGTGCACAGCTTTACGAAGAATATGCAGATATAACCGTTGAATGTACAGATTTAACTGCGGAAGAATGTGTTGATGAAATTACAAGAAAGTTAAAGGGAGAATAAAATGGAAAAAGTAACAGTATGGTTTAATCGTTTTGTGTCGGTAATACTTGCGTTTTTTACGGCTATATGTGCTACTCCTTGTTTTTCTGTTTATAAGCCTGTTCTTATTGCGGATTTTTCATCTGCAACAAAGGAAATTACAAGCGGTGCATCAGGTTATCTTTACGGTATTGCAGAAGAAGGTGTGCCTTCAAAAAATATGACTGAAAGTGTTGATATCAGTACAGTTGTACAGAAAGCACCTGAAGGACTTCAACATCCTATCGGTGATATTCTTCACGTTGAAAGCCATCTTGAAAATACAGATTACAACATAGTTTATCTTCAGGATGATTATGATACATGGTATTATAATCATAATAAAATCAACGAAATGCGTAAAGCAGGTACATACGACTGGGAAAAATTTGTAAAAGAAGATTTTCTTCCCCGTGTGAGAAAGTCTGTTACAACTCTGTCGCAGAAACCATACAGCAAAAAAACAGTTTACTGCCTCTATAACGAAACCGATAATGGTGTGTGGTTCGGCACAACTGTAGTTAATGACGACGGTTATGTGTGGGGCAACTATGATGAAGAGGGCAGACAGAATTTTTATAAAGGTTGGAAAATCGCTTATGATGAAGTGAAATCAATTAATCCCGATGCACTTATAGGCGGTCCCGGTTTTTATGAATACAGCCGTTGGAAGATAGAAGAATTTCTGTCTTTTTGTGTAAAAAACAACTGTGTTCCCGATGTGATGATTTATCATGAACTGGCAGATAACAGTATTTATAACTGGCAGGGGAATGTTAAGGATTACAGAGAAATCGAAAAATCCCTTAACGTAAACGAATTGCCGATAATAGTAACCGAGTACGGCAGAATGCAGGATAACGGAATGCCCGGCAAAATGCTTCAGTACATAACACAGATTGAAATGTCAGGAGTATATGCAGATAATGCATACTGGAGATTGGCAAATAATCTTTGCGACGTGGCTGCAGATGATAATTCTCCAAACTCAAACTGGTGGGTTTACCGTTGGTATGCTGATATGTCAGGCGTGCTTGCAGATATTGAATATGTAGATATTTTTAAATCAAATGTAGGTAAAGCGTTAAGCGGAGAAAGAGATTATACTTCTCAGGGCTTTATGGGACTTGCGTCAAAAACAGACGATAAAATCACTGTAATCTGCGGCGGTACAGACGGCAATGCAAGAGTTAAAATAAAAGGTCTT
>JAZQWT010000178.1:0-2616 GCA_045632485.1 Acutalibacteraceae bacterium | reverse complement strand
TTATCAATTCTTGCGGAGCATTTTTCAAGGAGATTCAGAGGATAACCTGCCGAATTCCATCCGCATGAAATAAGCCCTCCCTGAAAAAGCATCTCTTCATAAACTGTTTTTGATGTTCTGTAGCAGAATACGGGATTTTCTCCCGCCTGATAGAATATATCGCAATATTTTTTCATATAATCACTTCCGTTTCAGTGTTAATTTAAGGTTATCATACAGGTGGGAAAAAGTCAATGAACTTACTTTACTTTTAAGGTATATTATGGTAATATGAAAAAAGGCAAGGAGTGATATTAATGAAAAAAATAATTTCATTTATTCTGTGCTTCGTTGTTCTGTTTGTGTTCGGTTTGCCTTGCTTTGCGGCAGAGCAAACGCAGACACCTGTGATAGTTGAAACGAAGTATGAAACAGATGACGTTGTTGTGGCGGATATTGTTGTTACACAAGCACCCTACAATGCGGATAACACAGGAAAAACAGATGTTACTGCCGTTGTGCAGAAAGCCATTGATGACTGCGCCCAAAATGGGGGAGGCACTGTTTTTATGCCTGAGGGCAGATACCTTGTCAAAGGGAATATATATATCAAGCAGTTTGTGACATTGCGCGGTGATTACCTTGACCCTGACCTCGGCACAGATTACGGCACAATTATTGTGGCAGATGTACCGTCGAGTGAAGCGATGACACCCGGTTTGTTTACAGTTGGTGCCAGTGCAGGCGTTGTGGGACTTACTGTGTGGTATCCCGAACAGAATATTGATAATGTGAAGCCGTACCCCTACACTTTTTATGTGATGGGGAATGAAGATTATATGCTTCATACAATTAAGGACTGTACATTGATAAATTCCTACAGAGGGATCGGAGCTTGCTCTGAATGTGAAAACAATGTTTATCAGTGCCATGAAATGCTGACTATTGAAAATGTAAAGGCTACATGCCTTTACGAGGGTATGAATGCTCACAATTCAGCAGATGTGAACACGGTGAAAACTTTTTATATTGATAATAAATATTGGGCAGAAGCGGGAGAAGAATTCAATGCTCCCGATGAAGCGAAGATTGATGAATACACCCGTAAAAACGGTTGCGGCCTTGTGCTTGGTGACCTTGAATGGCCTCAGTTTGCAGATGTGAAAATTTCCGACAGACTTGGCGGTATTCTGTTCAAGAAAGGCATCCGTTATTCATACAGCGGAATTTTCACAGACCTTTATATTACCGACTGTGATTATGGTCTGTACGCTCCGGAGGATGTTATTGTCCGACGCGGTTTATCATGGGGTACAGGTATTGTAAACGGAGTTATTGACTGCGAAAAGTATGCTATATATCATCCGGGTGATGTTGCAATGCTTCTCACCAATGTGGAAATAAACGGTAAACTTGAAGGTGCAAATATCCGCAGATATAAAGCAGATACATCAATCTTTGCTCCTGATTATGATAAAGGTTACGCAAAGCCCGAAAGTGTGCTTTATGTAGTTGAAGCAGATAAAACCGGTAAGACAGATGCTTCTGTTAAGGTTCAGGAAAAACTTGACGAAGCAAAAGAAACAGGCGGTGTTGTTTATCTGCCGGGAGGTCTTTACAGATTTGATAACCCCGTGAAAGTTCCTGCAGGAGTTGAACTTCGCGGCTCTTCTTCAGTTGCAACAAGATGTCAGAGAGAAAACAGCAGCGGAACACTTGTTATTTCTTATTATGGCTATAATGAGGGAGATGAGCCTCTTGTAACTCTCGACGGCAACGGTGCAGGAATAAACGGTATGAGGTTTGATTATCCACTCAATAACCCTATAGATACAAGCGGAAAATACAGACACACATCACCTGCAATTTACAGCAGTGCAGACAATGTGTATGTCACCAATTGTTATATTACCCTTGCAAGTTGCGGAATAAGGCTTGAAAATGCAGAAAATGCATTTCTTAAAAAGATTGTCGGCTGTTGTTATGAATCAATGTTTTCTCTTGAAAACTGTAACAATGCCTTTATAGAAGGTTGCCTTCAGAATGCAAACACCTTGCCGAGAAACGGCTACGCAAACTTTGGAATTCCCGAACTCAACAACCGACTTACAGAAGATAAACTCTTTGATTATGTGTTTATTCCGATTACAAGAATTCACACAGATTTCATCAGTCTTGATTCCTGTGAAGATGTAACTGTCTTTAATACATTCATTTACGGAGGGAAAACTTTCCTTAATTCAAAAGACAGCAAGGTGTTCCTTATAAACGTGGGTCACGACGGTTCTTCGAAAACAGAAGCGGCGTATATTATGTCGGGTGGCGAAGTGAATCTTATCAATTCAATGCGTTCAACATCTGACGGCAAATCAGGCTATAAATTCTACACGATACGGAACAGAACAAAGTTCAGGTCTTACAACAGTCAGGTTGTTGATTTGCTTTACAGAGAGCATATGGTGCTTGAAAATATCAGTGTAGATGACCTTCTTGAAAATGAAAAAACTTATTATATCTTCAGAGGCTTTTATAAATTGCAGAGATTTTTTGGTAATTTATATGTGAAAATGGAACAGGGATAATTGAAATATAAAAAGGAGAATGTGTTATGAAAAAAATATTTGCGGTGTTGCTGGC
>JAZQWT010000177.1:0-15927 GCA_045632485.1 Acutalibacteraceae bacterium | reverse complement strand
TGCTTGTAAATATCCAGGTCGCCTGAATATTTTTTACAGTTTACTTTACCTGTTTTTCCGTGAAGGGATGTGTTTTCTTCATCTGTACAGACAGTTTCAAAATACCATTCACCTTCCTCGGGGCAGGCAAAACGGATTTTCCATACGTTGTCACCATACCAGAATCCGGGAATTGTATATTTCTTTCCGTTACCGTAAAGATATAAATCAATGTCAACATCGTTGAAGGGGTCAGCGTAAACTTTTTCACTTTCAAAAGTAAGTTCATTGCAAAGCCATGTCTCTGTGTCAATGGTCATTTCGGGAGTGAAATCAATTTCACCGTCAAAGTTTTCATAATTTTCTTCGCGGATTGCAGGGGCAGGGATAGCAGTTTCATCAGTGCCGAAAAGGTCGTTGAAATACTTTGTGAAAACACTTATAAGTGCACCAAAATTTTTTTCAAAAAAGTGAACTGTTTCCGGTACATTATTTTTTTCATCTGCAGCATTTACAGGCATACAGAAAGAAGAAAAAATAATTGTAAATGAAAGAATAAGTGCAATGAATTTTTTCATATTTTTCACCTCTGAAGAAGTACTGTATACTCAACGTGGGCTGTGACAGGGGGAGACACGCGTTGAAGGGAATATATTGACTATGATTGCTTCTTTTAATTTTTTCAGAATTTGCTATTTTATGCCATCAATTTCTTTCTGCAGATTTGCCAGGAATTTTCCTGCATGAGCGCCGTCCATTTGTGTATGGTGAAATTGAAATGATATCGGAAGATAATATCTGAAAAGCTTTTTACGATATTTCCCCCAGATTATAAAGGGATTGTTGAAAATACCACTGTTCATGCCAACTGCACCATCAATCTCGGTTTCTACGATTGCCGATGTACCGATGACCATACTGCTTTCAGACAGGTCTCTGTCCCTACAGGATTCTGCAACTTGTGTGGTATGTTTCAGGTACTCATGATTAAATGCATCTAAATCATCTGTAAATCGGATATCACAGGAACTGACTTCACCATCTTTGTTCTTTACAATAGTATTTACTGCGATTGAATCATATTGAATAAGTTTGGTGCCGACCGGAAGTATGTAAAATTCTTTTACATTTACTGCTGCTTTACCAATACAATAATTCAACAGCATATTGAACTTCATATTTTTCTTTTTACCGGCTTTAATCAGATTCGTTACATCTAAAGTCTTGAAAAAAGTTACCATTGGATTTGGTGCCTTCATCCAAAGCTCATATGCAGTGTTTCTTGTTGTGTCTTTCGGATGAATTTCTCTCGCCATAATATCCTCCAAATTTTATTTTCTGGACAACAGAACTACCGTCTCCACATGATTTGTCTGCGGGAACATATCATAGGGGCAGATATTTTTAACTTTATAACCGCCTTTTACAAGAGTATACAAATCCCTGCCCTGTGTTTCGGGGTTACAGGAGATATATACGATTTTTTCAGGATTCAGTTTTAAAACGGAATGTAGGAATTTAGGTGTGCTTCCCATTCTCGGCGGGTCAAGGAAAACAACATCTGCAGTATTTTCTTCGGAATAGCTTTTAAGGAAATCGGAAGCATCTGCGCAATAAAAAGAAATGTTTTCAATGCCGTTTATTTTTGCGTTTTCCTTTGCGTTCATAACTGCATCTTTCACGTTTTCAACTGCAATTACCTGTTTTGCTTTTTTGCTTGCGATAAGTCCGATTGTACCTATTCCGCAGTAAGCGTCGATGACAGTTTCATTGCCTTTTAAAGCCGCCAGTTCAATGGCTTTTGTGTACAGCTTTTCTGTCTGCACGGGGTTCACCTGATAGAAAGAATTTGCAGAAATTTTAAAACGCAGTCCGCATAAAATGTCTTCTATGTAAGGCTTTCCGAAAATTACTTTCTGTGTTTTGCCGAGAACAAGTTTTTCACTTTTTCCCACGGTCTGCACAATGGAGGTAATCTGCGGATGAAGTGCAACCAGATCTTTTACAAAATTATTTTTCTGCTCAAACTTTCCGTCGCGCGTTGCAAGAATAACCATAATTTCTCCGCTTTTAAAACCTGAACGTATAAGCACATGATGAAGAAATCCTGTTTCATTTGCAGGGTTATAAACGAATATGCGGTATTTCTTGACTAACTTTTTAATATCGGAAATAATTTCAGTTGCTTTTTCATTTTCAAGTAAACATTGTTCAACACCTACAATGCCCCCTGTAGATGACTGATAAATTCCTGAAATTAAATTTCCGTGTCTGTCTTTTCTAAAAACAGTCTGCACCTTGTTTCTGTAAAAATACGGATTTTCCATAGGTGTTATTTTTTCCACTCTGCCGTATTTTCCCAAAGAACGAACACACTTTATTTCTTTGAAACGCAGTTGTTCTTCGTAAGACATATTCATCAGTTGACAGCCGTTGCATTTTTTATAAACGGGACATTTTTTATCAAACATAATAATCACCTCTGTCAGTATAACACAGAGGTGAAAATTTATCAATTATTATTGTTTAAATGATTTTTTATACTTTCATAAATTTCAACTATTTTGAAACGGGGTTCATATTTCGGATTTGTTTCAACAAGCCTGACTTCTTTTTCGTCAAGGAATAAATTTATATCTGTCTGAGCGGCAGGAATGCAGAGGGGAGGAAACATTACGCACCACCAGTTTTTACCTGCACTTTCGCCGATAAGTACCCTTACTGCCATATATTTTCCTGCAGGTAAAGTTACTTTCTCATATGTTCTGGTGTTAAAAAATTCTTCAGTTACGGTAATTTCAACATTGTAATCAAAGCCGTTTTCTTTTATAACGGTTTTTGCCGTATCTTCAAGTTTTTCTTTTTCTTTTCTGATTTTTTCTTCTGCATTTTCTCTTGTTACGGAGCCGTTGAAAATATTTTTTCCTTCTTTTAAAAGTGCATCGCGTACCTTTAGTTTCAATTGCTGGTCTTCCTGTGAATCAGAGTTTGCAATTACGTGGAGTCTTAAAACATCCGTTCGTATTTCATTGCAGGTTGAAGCGAAAGAAGTAATGCTGAAAATTATTGAAATGAGAAAACCGGCAAGAAGTGAAATTTCAAAAAGTTTTAATTTTTTCATAAAAACACCGTCCCTTCAAAGTGATTATGGACGGTGAATTTTACTTTTATTCAATTATTTCAAGACCTTGTTCAACGGGCTGTGCTATAAACACATCATTTATGAATTCTTTTAATTTTTCAGCACATTTTTCTGCATCTTTTTCATTTTCAAAAACGCCGTAAACAGTAGGTCCGCTTCCGCTCATAAGAGAAAGCTTTGCACCTGACTGACGCATAACTTTCTTAATTTCAACTCTTTCCGGCACTTCAATAAACTGCTCAAAAACGTTGGCGGAGAGTTTAAGCATTTCTTCAAAATCTCCGTTTGCTGCTGCCATAAGCATTTTTTCTTTGTCGGGTCTTTTGATGTAGGAAGCATTATCAACACTTTCAAATGCTTGTTTTGTAGAAACACCCATTTTCGGTTTAGCCAACACAAAATAACAACAGGGGATATCAGGAAGAGGTGATAAAACCTCGCCGATATTCTGAGCAAGACAGGTTCCGCCCATAATGCAGAAAGGAACATCTGCACCGACTTTTTTGCCTATACGACACATCTGCCTGTCGTTAAGCTTTGCGGAGAAAATCTCATTCAGAGCCTTTATAACTGCAGCACCATCAGCACTTCCGCCTGCAAGACCTGCTTCTGACGGAATTTTCTTTTCAATGTGAATGTGAATTCCGCAGTTTGTGATGTCTGTATATTCAAAGAAAGCAACAGCTGCTTTGTGGGCGATGTTTTTTTCGTTAAGGGGTATTCCTTCCTTTGAACAACTCAATGTGATTTTGCCTGAATCATTTTTTTCAACATCAATTGTATCATACAAAGAAACAGACTGCATAATCATCCAGAGGTTATGATATCCGTTCGGAAGTCTGCCTAGAATATCAAGCATCAGATTTATTTTTGCGTAAGCTTTAATTTTCATAAAATCACCCTATTCAATGGGAATAAGTACAGGTTCTCTCTGTTGGAAAAGTGCGATTGAAGTGAAACCGCAGTCAAGAGCAAGCTGCATGCCTCTTTCGATACCTGCGCCTACATGCTCGGCAAAATGAGAATCAGAACCGAGGGTGATTAATTCACCGCCCAATTCCTTATATCTTTTTACTATGTCAACATCAGGCATTGTTCTGCCGATTTTCTGACGGTAGCCTGAGGTGTTGATTTCAAGCGCTTTTCCGTTTTTGATTACAGCCTTGAGAATGGCATCGATTTTGTCGCTGAATTTGTTAAGGTCAACGTCATATCCCTGATCGCCTACCATATATCTCAAAGGGTAAGTAAGGTGAGCGAGGGTATCAAATTTTCCCCACTGTGCAAGTTCAAGCTCTTCGTCAAAATATTCATCAAGAAGTTTATAAATATCGTACTCGTCATACTTAAGTTCGCAGAAGTCAGGCATATCTCGGAGATTATGGATTGAGCCTATAACCTGATCGTAATTGAATCTTTTCATAATATATTCTGCAGTAGGTATGTCGTAAGTAGGCTGACCAAGTTCAATACCCACATTTACAAGCAGTTTGCCCGTAAAAGCGGACCTTGCTTTTGAAACTTCAAAATATGAATGGAAGTCTGATTGGTCAAAATGCTTTTCTTTGTAAAAGTCAACTTCGCAATGGTCAGTAAAAGTAACAGAGCGCAGACCGGCTTTTTCTGCTGCTTCACACATAAACATTGCAGAGTGGTTTCCGTCGAAAGAATTGTCGGAATGCATATGCATATCAAGGATATTTTTAAATGCCAAGTAAGGTCGTCCCTTCTTTATAAGTTGTTATGTACATATTTTACTCTACAATTCATAAAATTGCAATAATAATTTAAGCAAAAGAAGAAAATAAAAAAGTCCCTTACGGGATGATCCGTAAGGGACTCTTTTATGATTTAACCTAATCAGCAACCGCAGCCGCATGAGTTGCCGCAACCGCATGATGTTTCTCTTGCACAACCGCAGTTGTTTGCAGCATAGCCGCAACCGCATGAGTTGTTATCTCCGCAGAAGAGAATGAGAATAAGGATGATAATCCACCAGTTGTTACCGCCGAATAATGTGTTACACATTCAGAGTTCCTCCTTTCAGTCTGAGGCAGGTTTTTCTGCCTTACACTCTATTATATGGAAAAACAAAAAAGGTGTTACTTTTACATTCATGGGATAAAAAATACCGCCCTGAAAATCAGGACGGTTATTTTCTACTTAAATTACTGTTCTGCGTAGATGCTTACTCTTTTACGGTCTTTGCCGACTCTTTCGAATCTTACAACGCCGTCTGTAAGAGCAAAGAGTGTATCGTCTTTACCTTTACCTACGTTTGCACCGGGATGGATATGTGTACCACGCTGTCTTACAAGGATGTTACCTGCAAGAACGAACTGTCCGTCAGCTCTTTTAACGCCGAGTCTCTTTGATTCTGAATCACGGCCGTTACGAGTTGAACCCATACCTTTTTTATGAGCAAATAACTGAATGTTAATTTTAAGCATTGTCTGCACCTCCATAAATTACTTTGAGATTTTTTCGATAATCCTTCGCCAACGCGTTAATATGAATCTGAAAACCTTTAAGTAGATTTTCTGCTTCGTCTGTCTTGTCAGAAACAACGGCTTTCATATATCCGTCTTCATTCACCTTTACATTCACGTCACATTTTAACACTTCTGTTAAAGTATTGACTGTCATATAACAGGCAGATGAAACTGCGGCACACAGAATGTCGTTACCTCTTTCTGCAAGACCTGAATGGCCTTTGACTTCGAAGCCCTGAAGTTTTCCGCGTTCGGTAAAAAATTTAACGGTAATCATTTAAGATTATGCGTTAATGGCTGCAATTTCAACCTTTGTATAGGGCTGTCTGTGGCCTTTCTTTCTCTTTTCGTTCTTCTTTGACTTGTAAGTGAAAACTACCACTTTCTTTGCTTTGCCGTTTTTGATAGCTTTTGCTGTTACTGTTGCGCCTTCAACGTAAGGAGCACCAACAACGATGCCATCTTCTTTTCCTACTGCGATAACCTTATCAAAGGTAATCTCGGAGTCTGCTTCAACGTCGAGCTTTTCAATGTAGAGAGTGTCGCCTGCTTCTACCTTGTACTGCTTTCCGCCGGTTACGATAATTGCGTACATTGGTTTCTTCAACCTCTTTCATAATAGTCTCGCTACCCTCTTCCAGTTACGTAAAACTGCGGGTGTTGGCGCACCAACTTTGGGAACCCGAGGTATGCGGCTTAAATATTATATCATCGAAGTCAATGCTTGTCAAGCATTTTTTAGTTTATTTTTCTGATTTTCGCTGATGTTACTGTGTTTTTCATAAGTGTTGCAATTGTCATAGGACCAACACCGCCGGGTACGGGAGTAATGAAGGATGCTTTCTCTTTTACGTTTTCAAAATCAACGTCACCGCAGAGCTTTCCGCTTTCAAGACGATTGATTGCAACGTCAACCACTACTGCATTCTCTTTTACCATATCAGCAGTAATAAGACCGGGTTTACCGACTGCACTTACAAGTACATCTGCATTCTTTGTGAAAGAAGCAAGGTCCTTTGTTCTTGAGTGGCAGACAGTTACTGTTGCATTTTTTTTGAGAAGAAGCATTGTCATAGGTTTACCTACGATATTACTTCTGCCTACTACAACACAGTTTTTACCTGCAACATCAATTTCATATTCTCTGAGAATTTCCATAACACCTGCAGGTGTACAGGGGAGAAATGTATAGTCGCCTATCATAATATGTCCTACGTTTTCAGGGTGGAAAGCATCAACATCTTTCTCAGGAGAGATTGCGTTGATAATATTCTTTTCGCAGATATGTGAGGGGAGGGGAAGCTGACAGAGGATACCGTCTACTTCTTCGTTATTATTGAGTTCATCAATAACAGAAAGAAGCTCTTCTTCCGTTGTTTCTCCGCTGAGTGCATATTCAAGAGATTTTATTCCCAATTCCTCGCAGGATTTTTTCTTATTGTTCACATAGATTTTTGATGCAGGGTTGTCGCCTACAATAATAACTGCAAGACAAGGATTTATTCCGTTGCCTTTAAGCTCTTCAACTTCATTTTTAAGAGCATTTTTAAGCTTTATTGATAAAGCTTTACCGTCCATTATAACTGCCATAATTTATTCCTCACTGTTCTCTGTTTCTGTTTCAACAGCTTTTTCTGATTCTTCAATTTCTTTAACTTCATCAATTACTTCTGATTCTTTATCGTTTGCCGCGAAGAAATCAACACCCTCAATAGGTTGGGGATTTTTTATAAATTTGCGGAGAAGTACAATAAGCAAAGCTGTAAATATAAGAACTACAGCTGCAGATAAAGCCTGTGAAACTCTGATTGTTGTGTTGCCGATATAAAGGCTGTCAGTACGTAAGCCTTCAAAAATTGTTCTGCCGATGCCGTACCATATGCCGTAGCAGAGGAAAATCTGTCCGCTGAATTTACGGAATTTTCTGAGAATAAGATAAAGAATACCAAAGCCTAAAAGACACCAGAGAGATTCATAAAGGAAAGTGGGATGAACATATCCGACTGCATCCATCACGATGCCTTTTTCTTCAAATGTATCAAGGTTGGACAATATGTAGTCCATAGTTTTTGCGCTTCTCATACCCCAGGGCAAATCAGTATTAGTGCCGAATGCTTCCTGATTCATAAAGTTGCCCCATCTGCCGATACCTTGTCCGATAAGTAAGCTCATTCCGACCAGGTCCAGAAGATTGTAAAAATTGAGTTTATTGAATTTACAGGTTATATATGCAGCTAAAATTCCGCCGATGATACCACCGTAAATCGCCAGTCCTCCATTCCATATCCGGAAAACTTCGTTAAGGTGCTTGGAATAGTATTCCCACTCAAAAGCAACATAATAAAGTCTTGCACCGAGAATACCGCCCACAGTACCGTAAATAAGCACATCGAGCATTTTATCGATGCTCATTTTCCATTTGTAAGCCTGTCTTCCGCCGAAAAGCACTGCAAGAAGAAAACCGAATGCAATTATTGCACCATACCATTTGATTGACATTTCACCGATAACAGGAAGATTGAATTCGGCGAGGACAGAGGGAATTGAAAAGCCTCTGTCGATTCCTTTGAAATAAACTATTGTATAATCGTTCATATTATACCGCCTTTCACGCAGGAAGAATTACTGACAAAGAAGAATATTCTTCTTTAAGGATTTTAGTGAGGAATTCATCTGCATCTTCACATTTAAGATTTTTGAGCATTTCAAATTCATCAAAAAGACCCTCGCCCATAAATGACGCAGCAATAAGATTATTTGCAAGCTCGTCAACATCGTTGTAAGACATAATTTCTCTGCCGTAAAGTTTCTTTCTTGCACGTTCAAAATCTTCTTTGCTGATTCCGTTGTTTTTGATTTCTCTGATTTTTTCTTTGATTATTGATGAAGTTTCTCTGGGGTCGCGTGATTCACCTGAGAAAATCATTGAGCTGTAGCCGTAGCCAGTAAAATACTCTGTTGAGAAAGTGGGATTGATAAGTTCTTTATCAATTAAGTCTTTATACAAATCAGAAGTATTACCTGCAATTGCTTCAAGAATAATATTACCGAGAAGCTCTTCTTTCAGAGTTCTTTCGGGAGTAGGCCATGTTTCTTTGAAACCGAGAGAAAAAATGGGAGATGCAACTGAAAGCTTTTCTTCAACATAATCTGTTACAACTTCCTTTTCTTCGCGGAAGAATTTTCTGTTGATTTCTATATCTTCATCTTTTGTGAGAAGTCTGTCTGCAGATTCGATAACCTCTTCCACAGTAACATTACCTGCAACTGCAAGAGCCATATTGTTGAGATTATAGAAAGTGTTATAGCATTTATAAAGTAAATCTGCAGTAATATGTGAAATCGATTCTTCCGTACCTGCAATATCAATTCTTACGGGATGATTTTTATACATTGCACAAAGAAGATTAAAAAGCACTCTCCAGTCAGGCACATCTCTGTACATTCTGATTTCCTGACCGATAATGCCCTGCTCTTTTTCAACAGTCTGCTGTGTGAAGTAAGGGTGTCTTACAAAATCGAGAAGAATGTCGAGATTCTGTTTGAAATTGCCTGAGCATGAGAAAAGATAGCATGTTTTATCAAATGAAGTATATGCATTTGCTGATGCGCCTGTTTTTGCAAAGCGTTCAAAAGCATCAAGCTCTTCCGATTCAAAAAGCTTATGCTCAAGGAAATGGGCAATACCCTCAGGAATTTCTGTGAATTCTTCTTCACCTGATTTTTTGAAAACCGTATCGATAGAGCCGTACTTTGTGCCGAAAACAGCATAAGCAGTTGAATAGTTTTCCTTTGGGAAAACATAAATATCAAGACCGGATGTGTGTTTTATTTTATAATATTTTTCACCAAGAAGGTCGTTTCTGATTTCTCTGATGTCCATTATTCTTCCTCCTCTGTTTCGCCATTGCCGGAAAGCATATAAATTGTATCGAGAGTAACTTTTTCTGCTGCAAGGCGGATGTCTTCTGCAGTAACATCTTTGATTTTTTCAGCAAAATCCTGAGGTAAATCAATATTTTCCTCAAGTGTTCTTGCGCTTATCCACGCATCGATGCTTTCGGGAGTATCACCCACAGAAAGATATGCGTCTGTAAGACCTTTCTTTGAATTTTCAATTTCTTCCTCTGTGAAATTGCCTTTTTTCATATTTTCAAGTTCTGCTAAAATTGCATCTGTGGCTTTCTTTTCGTTTTCATCTTCAATGCCGCTCTGCACAAGCACGATGCCTTTGTCACGTACAAATCTTGCAGAACAATAATAGCAAAGACTCATTTTTTCTCTTACATTCATAAAGAGTTTTGAGTAGGGGCCGCCGCCGAACATATCAATCATAACGCGTGTTGTGAAGAAATTATCTTCTGCACTTTCAGTGCCTGCCCTGAAGCCCATTACAAGCTTACCTTGCTTAACTGCAAGCTTTTCGTCAACTTTTTTCACTTCTTTTGCTACAGGTTCAAATTCTGTTTCGATTTTCACAACAGAACTTCTGTCAATAGATGAGAATTTTTCTTTCAGAAGGGAAACAATACCGTTGTCAGTTTCTCCGACGAAAACAAACTGAATAACTGCGTTTTCAAGATATGATTTCCACGCTTTTACAAGACGCTCGGAAGTAACATTTTTTATTTCGTCACGATTGCCGAATCTGCCAAGACCGTATTTCTTGCCCTTGAACATTTCTTCAACAAGTCTTTCTTTTGCGTATATTCTTTTTTCGCTGAATTCGCTGTCGATTTTTTCAAGAAGAAGACGTTTTTCAAGTTCAATATCTTCTTCGCAGAATTTTCCGTTTTCGAGTTTAGGATTAAAAAGTACATCGATAAGAAGCTCTGCACACTCTTTGGAAATTGCTTCACCTGAAAGAGAAAATCTGTCGCTTACGGAAACAATTCTGAAACATATATCTTGACTGTCACCGTTTCTTGAAATACCACAGGCAAGAGATGCGCCATAAAGTTCGGCAAGACGTTTATTAAGCAACGTCATTGTAGAATATTTTGCGTTTCTTCTCCTTAACATATAACAGAGAAGTGAGTTTGCTTCCATATCACTATCAAGAGGAAGAACAATCTGCACGCTCATAATATTAGTTTTGAAATGGTCTGCTTTGACAAAACAAGCTCTGACACCATTTGCTATTTCGATTTTTTCAATGTTTTCGATCATTCTGAATGCCTCGCTTTTTTTAGAATCTATAAATTTTATTATATCACATTTATATATGTATTTTCCATACTTTTATAAATTAATTTTAAAATGTAGGTTTTAATAAAAGAATAAAGTAATTTATGTGTTAAAACTGATGCTGTTTTCATATAGATAAATAAGATTTTTGCGGAGGTTATTATTTGAAAAGATTATTCAGTATTTTTTTGATTTTTATTGTTTTGTTATCGGGATGTGCAGCGCAGAAGAAGCCCGGTAAGGGGGACGAGGGAAAAAGTCCTGAAGAAGTCAGGGCTTTATGGATAAGCATTTATGATTTATCGGAATTCAAAGGTATAAGTGAGGGCGGATTCAGGGCAAAAGCGGAAAATATGTTTGCTGACATTGCAGACAGAGGTTTCAATCACATCTTTCTGCAGGTCAGACCGTTTTCAGATGCTTTTTATAAGTCGGAAATCTTCCCGTGGAGTAAGTATATTTCGGGAGAAGAGGGCAAATCACCGGGTTATGACCCTCTTGCTGTATTTATTAAGGTGGCACATTCTCATAATCTTAAACTTCATGCGTGGATAAACCCTTACAGAATTTCGGCCACTTATTCCGAAATGAAGCATCTTGCAGATTCCAATCCTGCAAAATTAATGTATGAAAAAAATACAAGTGATATTTATGTTTCTCAACAGGGGATTTACTATAATCCTGCCTCACTTACCGTGCAGAAACTGATTCTTGACGGTGTACGTGAATTGGTTAACAACTATGACATAGACGGAATACATATTGACGATTTTTTTTACCCCACAACCTCAGAAGAAATTGATAAAACCGAATATGAAAAATATAAACAGAATTCCGGAAATCTGACGTTGGACCAATTCAGGCTTGAGCAGGTCAATGCCTTTGTTTCGGGGATGTATTCAGTTGCCAAAGCCAAAGACGAATCAATAATTGTCAGTATAAGCCCCGGTGCGGATATTGACAAAAATATGAATGAGCTTTATGCCGATGTCAGAAGCTGGTCACAGAAAGAAGGCTTTTGCGATTGGCTGATTCCTCAGATTTATTACGGCTTTAAAAATGAGTCAAAGCCTTTCAGAGAAACAGTAAAGGAATGGGAAAACCTTGCAGATGAAAGGTGTGTGAAGCTGATTATCGGTCTTGCATCTTATAAATGCGGTGAAATTGATTCCTATGCGGGGAAGGGACAGAATGAGTGGCGGGAAAATAATGATATTCTGTCAAGACAACTTAAATTTTTAAGGGCTGAAAAGTTAAGCGGTTACGCAATTTTTTCATATGGCAGTCTGAAATTTCCAAACGAAACAATGGAAAAGGAATGGGAATTTTTTTCGGAAGAGCTTAATTGTTTTTCGTAAGATATGATTTTATAAATTTACTCAGAAAAATTGCAGGCAGAGAAATGAAAAACCATATGGCTGAAAACAGGGGGCAAATCTGACCGAGGAGATTGAATTTCTGACCTGAATAATCCCATACATGAAGACCCATTTTTCTGTTTACAATTACGCCCACAATAAATTCAAGTGCAGTTATTATGGCACAGCCTGTAAGACATTTCAGAAACAGATTTTTTGTTTTCATTCTGAAATTTGAAATGTGAATCATCAGAAACGCCATACCGCCGGTTATTGTCATTGTCCAATGGGTAAATCCGCGGAAAAGTATTTCAATCAGGCTGTAGATAACTGCACCTACAGAAAAAACTATAAAAAATTCTTTGTATTTTTTCAAAAAAATCACCGAGGTTATTTTGCCCTCGGTGACTGCTTTTATTATTTGATTTTAGAATAAATTTCAACTAATCCCTTTTCTTCCAGGGTAAGCTCGTATTTTGTCATATCAATTTTCTGTCGGTTTTCATCGGCAGAGGGATATCTTAAATCGATTACCACATAGTCTGTGTCTTTAACGCAGTATTCAATTTCGTAAATTTCTTTTCTCTGTGAAAGATAGGGGATATAGAATGTAGTAGAAAGGACTGATGCATCTTCGTCTATTGTGTCCAGTGCTGCACGTATACGTACATAATCTTCACGGTTCACACTAAGTCTGTTTACGTAAGTCAGCTTGGGTGAAAGAGAAAAGATGAACATTATAATTGAAAAGACTGCAGCAGCAGGTGCAATGAATTTTCTGATATTCTGCGGTGCAGCGGAAAGATTTATTACTGCAAGGTAGAACAAAACAGACAGAGTGCCGTAAACGTACTGGAAATATATAGAATGCTGGTACTGATAAGTTGACATAAGATTTATAAGCACCAGAGGGCCGAGGAGTATAAACTGAGACCATTTTTTTGAAAGTACAGGCAGAAAGCCTAAAGGCAGCATCATAAACAGAATAAATAACAATTTTTCATCCGACATACACTGGGAAATAAAATATGCAGGGTTTTTGAAAATTGTAATTATCACGTCTGCAAGACCTAAATCCTGATTTGTTATGAAATTGCTGAATCTGCCTGTCATGGCACCGTCACCGTAGTTTTTGAGAATGAAAACTGCGAAAGCAAAGTAGATTACCGAAGAGAAAAACATTATACTTCCGTGAAGCTTTTTTCTGCCCGAGAAGATGAAATAGAGTGCAATAAATGCAACGTAAATTGCTGCATCTTCCTTGACCGTAAGGGTAAGCACCATAAAAACATACATAGGAATATGTTTTTCTTTTTCAGCGAAATAGAGAAGCCACAGAATAAGCAGGGGAAGAAATGCGTTTTCGTGAAAATCGTAAAGTGTGCCTGCTGCAAGTGCAGGATAAAACGATGCCGCAATCATAAGGCACAGAGTAAGCTTATTTGAAAGCTTATAATGTTTTGCGATGAGATACAGAGGAATCAAAGCGCTTCCAAGAAGTAAGGCCTGAGAAACCTGCAAGGTGACAGGAGAGGGGAAAATAAAATATAACGGCAGAAGAACATAATAAATCGGTGATAAATGAACGGCAAAATGTGAAAGGAGTTTTTCTCTTTCACAAGTTGTGAGAGGAACAAATTCTGTTTTCAGATAATAAAACATCTGTGAGAAAATGCCGAAGTCGAAGTTTGGTGTGGCAAAGCACAGATAACGGCTTACACCTATAAGTGCCGTAAATGCCGTAACAAAAATTATACATCCGAGAGAAAAACCGAATACGAATTTTCGTGAGGGTTCAAGAATGTTTTTCTTCTGACTGAAACGACGTATCGTGTAAACAGTTGAGAGAAGGGCAGGGAAAAGGATTGCAAGGCAGTAATACTGATTGGTACTGAACATTGCAATTATACCAAGATATGTCAGCGTCGATACGGCAAAAAACCAGCCGTCAACATCGACTTTTTCTGCTTTCAAAGAAAAGGCGGTTATTAAAATGTACGATGCAATAAATACAATTACAGAAGAAATCAGATTGATGCTTTGTACTGCTTCAATTTTTTCGAGATGTTCACTTGTTATGAAAAAATTAAAAATCCCTGTTATACTCCACGCAGAAAATAATCTGATAAAGAAGTTTTCGTGTAAATTGCTTTGAAATAAATCTGTAAATTTCTTTATCATCTTATCCCTCCTTTTCATTGATTTAAATTATATATTATGGTAAAATTATTGCGGTGATAAAAATGGAAGAAAAAATTATTTATTTACAAGAAGTTGATTCAACAAATATTTTTGCCGCAAATCTCTGCCGCAGCGGCGGGAAACTTCCCTCTGCAGTGGTGGCTGAAAGTCAGACAGCCGGCTCAGGCAGAATGGGCAGAAAGTTTTTTTCTCCGCATAATGACGGTATTTATATGACATACATTTTAAATACGGAAAACGTGAAAACTCTCAACCTGATTACTTCTTCGGCAGGCCTTGCAGTTGCAGAAACTCTCGAGGAAATCTGCAATATAAAAACGCAGATTAAGTGGCCTAACGATATAATTGTTTCTTCAAAAAAAGTATGCGGAATTCTTACAAAGCTTATCACCGAAAACGGAAAAATAAAATTCGCATTAATCGGCATCGGTATAAATGCTTTAAATGAAAGTTTTCCCGATGACATAAAAGATATTGCAACTTCACTTAAAATTGAAACAGGAAAAACTTTTGACAAACGCATAATAACGGAATTACTCGTTGAAAAACTTGACGAAATTTTTCTCGATAAAACTTTAAGCGAAGAAGAAATTGTGCAAGAAATAAAACTGCGTTCTTGTATGCTGAATAAAAAAGTTTTTGTAAAAAGTGAAAACCGCGGATATTTTGCCGTTGATATTTCTTCCGACGGAGGACTTGTGGTCCTTGACGGAAATGAAGAAAAAGTTATTCACAACGGTGAGGTTGAATTTTTTTAAAGCTTTTTAATCCATTTATAACTGTTTGTTTTTATAAATGCAACGGGGCATTTGAGAATCTGGTCGGCTTTCAGTGCAATGAAAACAAATTCCGGCGGTAATTTTAAAACAAAAGCAAATATTGCCGCCACAGGCAGAACAATAAGCCACATAAATATAAAATCGTTTTTCATAATGAACGTTGTGTCACCGCCTGATACGACAATTCCCGTAAGGCAGGACATCTGATATGATGTGCCGATTACCGTTACACAGAGAATTAAAAGAAACCTTGTTGCGAGTGCGTTCGCTTCAGGTGATATATCGTAAAACGACAATATAATATCTTTGATAAAGAAAAGAACCGTGCCTGTTGCAAGTCCTATTAAAACGTAGATTATCTGCAGAGTTTTAATATAGGGTTTGCAGCTTTTTTCTTTATTTTCACCAATCATTTTACTTACAACAACGCTTGATGCATTTGCACATCCGTAAACCACAACCGACATTATCTGAAAAACTGTCGAAGCAATACTTCCTGCAGTGATTGTGGCTTGTCCCAGATGGCCGAGAATTGCAGTCTGGATTGCCATTGCAAGTCCCCACATTGTGTTTGATGCAAGTACGGGAGTACCTTTTTTCAGATAAGTTTTAAAAAGTTCTTTGTCAAGCTTTCCGTAATCGGATAATTTCAGATTTATTTTTTTGTCTTTGAATTTAATGTATAAAGCAACAATGATAAGTTCGACAAATCTGGCAATAAAGGTTGCTACCGCTGCACCTCTTGCACCCATTTGCGGAAAACCGAAATTGCCGAAAATCAGAAGATA
>JAZQWT010000176.1:0-37584 GCA_045632485.1 Acutalibacteraceae bacterium | reverse complement strand
ACAAGTTCTTTAAGGCTTGTTGCAAGACCTGCAAGTGACTGAATCTGTGAGGGGATAATAATCTTTGTTGCTTTGCCGTCTGCAGCCTTTTCAAATGCTTCAAGGCTCTTGATTGTGAGATATCCTTCACCGGGATTTGATTTATTGATAAGGTCAATAGCCTGTGCATAAGCCTGCTGAACTTTAAGGATAGCCTCTGCTTCACCTTCAGATTCGCGGATTTTTGCTTCCTTGATTGCGTCTGCGTTAAGAATTGCTGCTTCTTTTTTAGCTTCAGCTTCAAGAATCTGTGATTCCTTAAGACCTTCTGCAACGAGAACACGGCTTGCCTTTTCACCTTCTGCACGGAGGATTGATTCACGGCGTTCACGTTCAGCCTTCATCTGTTTTTCCATTGCTTCCTGAATTTCTCTGGGTGGAAGAATGTTTTTAAGTTCAACACGGTTGATTTTGATACCCCACGGGTCTGTTGCTTCATCAAGGATACCTCTGATCTTTGTGTTGATAGTATCACGTGAAGTAAGAGTGTGGTCAAGTTCAAGCTCACCGATAATGTTTCTCAGAGTAGTTGCTGTAAGGTTTTCTATAGCAGAAATGGGTCTTTCAACACCGTATGTGTAAAGCTTCGGGTCTGTAATCTGATAGAAAACAACTGTGTCAATCTGCATTGTTACGTTATCTTTTGTGATAACGGGCTGTGGGGGAAAGTCAACAACCTGTTCTTTAAGAGAAACGATTTTTGCGATTCTTTCAATAAAAGGAATCTTTACATGAAGACCCGTCTGCCATGTTTCACGGTAAGAACCAAGTCTTTCAACAACATATGCTTTTGACTGAGGAACAATTTTAATGTTAAGAACAAGAATTATAAGTGCAAGTGCCACCAATCCGAGTATTACCCAAATAAAAATTTCCATTATTCAATCCATCCTTTCTCAAACTACGGTTTCTTTTTTGATTTTTGATACTATAACTTTTACGCCGTCAATTTTTTCGACCTTTACAATTTCGTCAACATCAATTACGCTGTCATCTTCACTTCGTGCAGTCCAGGTGATTCCTGCAATTTTAACCTGTCCCTGACCTGCGCGATTGTCGATTTTTTCAGAAACAACTGCTTCTTTACCTATACATCTGTCTGCGTTAGTAGGCTCGGTGCGGCTTTCTATCATTTTTTTCACATAAGGCCTTGTAAGAACAAGAATAAGAAGTGAAACAATAATAAAAATTACGCACTGCCATACTGTTGTTGCGCCCAAAAGAGAAGCCACCAGAGCCGCTACAGAGCCAACAGCAAACCAGATTGTAAGCAACTGAACAGTAACTGCTTCGATAATGATGAAGACAACTGTTAATGCTGCCCAAACCCAAACCATTTCAGGCACCTCCTTTTTACTTTGTAAAATCATATTACCATATCCGTAATTAAAATTCAATATTTTATAACAAGAATTTTTTGCATATTCCGCAAAAATAAAACCTATAATTATTGTAGGAAAGGACTGATTAAAATTATGTGTGGAATAATAGGATATACAGGCGGAAATCAGGCAACACCTGTGCTTTTAAACGGTCTTAAAATGCTTGAATACAGGGGATATGATTCGGCGGGAATTGCCCTGAATAAAGAAAAGGATTTTTCAGTAATAAAAAGCGAGGGTAAACTTGAAAATCTGATAAAAAAAGTTGAAAAAGCAGTTACGGTATCAACTGCGGGAATAGGACACACGCGGTGGGCGACACACGGAAAACCTACTGAAACAAATGCACACCCACATACGTCAGAAGATGGTATGTTCTGTGTTGTTCATAACGGAATAATCGAAAATGCACCTGTAATAAAAAAAGAACTTGAGAAAAAAGGTTATACTTTTATTTCGGAAACGGACACTGAAGTAATACCTCAACTTTTGTCTTACCATTACGACGGAAATGTTCTTGAAGCAATGCGTAAAACCTTTATGAGCTTCGACGGCTCTTTTGCAGTTGCTGTTATGTGTAAAGATGAACCTGAAACTATTTATTCTGCCAAAAAACAAAGTCCCCTTATAGTCGGCAGAGGAAAAAATGAAAATTTACTTGCGTCTGATATTTCTGCACTGTCAGACTTTGCAGAGACTTTTGCTTATCTTGAAGACGGGGAATTTGCGATTATAAAAAAAGATTCAACAGAATTTTTTGATTCCCGATTAAATCCTGTATCAAAAATTTTTGAAAACTGCGATATGAAATCGGATAAAAAAACAAAAGGTAATTTCGACCATTATATGCTGAAAGAAATCTTTGAACAGCCTGAAAAAATCAGAAATCTTCTCAGAGATAAAGTAAAAAACGGAAAAGTTTTTCTTGATGAAATTGCGGAATTATCTCTTGAATTTGCAAAAGTAAAAAAACTTTATATAGTAGGCTGCGGCTCTGCTTATCATGCAGCTCTGGCAGGAAAATATGCTGTGGAAGAATTCTGCCGTATTCCGACAGAAGTTGACATAGCCTCAGAATTCAGATACAGAAATCCTCCTATAGACGAAGACACTGTTGTAGTTGTAATTTCCCAGAGTGGAGAAACTGCCGATACAATTGCCGCAATGCGTCTTGCCAACAGCAGAGGAGCGTTTGTAATCGGAATAGTAAATGTTCTGCCAAGCACAATTGCAAACGAATGTGACTATGTTATAAAAACAAAAGCGGGCAGAGAAGTGGCTGTCGCAACAACGAAAGGGTATACCACACAGGTTGTTTCTCTTTATATGATGGCTCTTCATATTGCAGGCATCAGGAAAACTCTGCGTGATAAAGAGCTTGAGTTTTATGCAAATGAACTTATGAGAATTCCCGATCAGATTGAATCAATTCTTTCCGATAGAAAAATTATTGAAAAAATTGCCGAAAAATATGCAGAAAAAAATAATATCTTTTTTATCGGAAGAAATACAGATTTTGCTGCAATATCTGAAGGTGCTCTGAAACTGAAAGAAATAAGTTATACAAACTGTACTGCTTTACCTGCAGGTGAACTTAAACACGGAACAATTGCATTGATCGAAAAAAACTCACCTGTTATTGCACTTTGTGCAAATGAAAGATTATATAAGAAAACTCTGAGTAATATTGAGGAGGTTGTGTCCCGCGGAGCAGAAATTCTTCTTGTCTGTAAAGAAACTTTATCCCGTAATATGAATTATTCAAAAATAGTAATACCTGAATGTATTGATATTTTTTCTCCTGCAGTTGAAGTTATTCCGCTTCAATTATTTGCATATTATGTTGCAAAGAAAAAAGGATGTAACATAGATATGCCGAAAAATTTAGCAAAATCAGTTACCGTAGAATAAAAAACAGAGAACTGAAAATCCAAATTTTCGGTTCTCTGTTTTACTTTTTTATCTTCTGCGGTAAACTTCTCCGGCAGTTAATTCATCTCTTTCATATGTAAGTAATTCGCTGACTGTAACTAACTGATATCCTTTTTCAATTAATGCGGGAATTACACGTTCCATAGCATCTACCGTAGTGCCGTGTAAATCATGGCAGAGAATAATATCACTGTTTTTTACACTGTTCAAAGTTTTATTGTATACTGCGGTGGCATTTCTTGATTCCCAGTCTCTTGTATCTACAGACCACATAATCAGAGCTACCCCCTCCTGAGAAGCAACACTTTTTACCATATTATTACAAGAGCCGTAGGGAGGGCGGGCAAGAAGAGCATCAACGCCTGTTGCTTTCTTTATGGCTGAACGTGTTTTTGCCAGTTGCTCTGCTAATGCTTCCTCGTTTAACTTTGTCAGGTTGGCGTGTGACCATGAATGGCCGGCTACTTCGTGACCTTCTGTTACCATCCTTTTGAGAAGAGGCTCTTTACCTTTAATCTGACTTCCTACAACAAAAAATGTTGCCTTTGCTCCGTTTTCTTTAAGTATATTAAGCAGACGTGCAGTGTGAGCACTGGGTCCATCGTCAAAAGTAATTGCAATCATAGGCTTTGACGGGTCAATACCGTCATAACTCAATGGTTCTCTGCTTATTTTTTCTCCGGTAAGAGTGAAGTTTTCTGAAGTAGTTTCTTTATCCGTTTCTTCGGTAGCTTCTTCTGTAGCTTTTTCGGTTAATTCTTCTGTCGCTTTTTCAGAGGCTTTTACAGTTGTTGTTTCTTCTTTTTTTGATTCGGTCCGGGTTTCAGTATTTGCAATGGTAGTGTTTTCGGGGGCTTCACCGCGTGCAGAGCATCCGCCCATAAACGCAACCAGAAGTATTACCGTAACCGATAAATACAGAAATCTTTTCATACACGCCTCTCCTTTGTTTTGTATTTTTACATATAATATCACTTTTCGCCATTTTTTTCAATATGAAAATAAAAAGTGCATTTGGTATTTATTAACAATCTGACCCCGCAAGGTGTATTTCCTTACGAGGCCTTTTTTTCATAGAAGCGTGCTTCTGTTTCATCTGCAACAGCAACCATATTTTCGGCAAAGATTGCATATCCTTCTTCAGGGTTACCTACAAATACGTGAGTTATAGCTCCTACAAACATTCCGTTTTGTATAAGCGGTGTTCCGCTCATCCCCTGAACTATTCCTCCGGTGATTCCAAGCAATTTTTTATCGGTTATTTTTACAGTCATATTCTTTTCATGAGAATCTTTGTCTATGATTTTTGTGATTTCAGCATCATAGTATTGAGGACCTTTATCATTTACCGAACACAGAATTTTCACTTTACCGGTTCTGACTTCTGAGGAAGTTGCTACCGGTATAAGTTGTGCACTGCGGTCATAGTCAAGCAGCTTCCCGTAAACGCCGTGTTCTGAATTCAGATATAATTCACCGATGCTTTCATGCATAAATGCACCTCTTAATTCTCCGGCATCGCTGTCAGTCCCTGACACACAGCCGAGAATTTTAGCTTTCATTGCCGTACCCATACTTAAAGGAAGTGTAATGCCGGTGTCAATATCACACACCGCATGGCCTAAAGATGCAAAAATTCCCGTTTCTCTGTCATAAAAAGTCATTGTGCCGATGCCTGCCGTACTGTCACGCACCCACAAACCTGCCTTAAAATCACCGCTTATTTTTTCTTTTACGGGCTTAAGTGTCAAAGTGATTGTTTTACCTTTTCTTTCAATTGTAAATTTCAGTTCCTTACCGTTACTTCTCTTACAAATCTCAGAAACTTCTTTGTTCAGATTTACTTTTTTGTTGTTTATCTTCTTAATGATATCGCCTGGTTTTATACCGGCTGCTTCACCCGGACTTTTTATCCCTGTTACGGTTTCGATATTTTCAGTAGATATTACAACAACTCCGTTCGAATAAAGCTTTATACCATAAACAGTGCCGCAAAGCGTTACGTACCGCCTTTTTTCTGCAGTCACTTTTGTTTTTTTCAGTGGTATAATTTTAAAAAGACTGACGTTTACTTCATAATCTTTCGCAGTCTCATCTTCAATATCGGTTCCTGCTGTTTTGCTTTTTTGTGTTGCATCAATCTGAAAAACTTTAGAGTTTTTCAGATTTCTTTCATTTACTGTTGTTATTCTGTCGGGAATTGCGAAGTGTGCATACCCTGCCAGCATAAACACAACACATGAAAAAGCCGCAAGATACGCAGCAAGAACTCTGAAAAATTTCTGCATCTTAATCAGAACCTTTCGACCTTGATGACCGAAAAAAGTTTGCTGTTGCAGTATTAATTTGCTCTGAAAAAAACAAAATATTATTACAAATTTTTTCTTTTTGTATTCATCTTTCCGAAAATATATGATACAATGATAGAAAATAAATTCCGGGAGGTATTTTTATGCCTGATTTCAGATGGATTAATGGTGAAGAAGATTTTTCACCATGCATTGAATTGAGAAAAGAAGTTTTCTGTAAAGAACAAGGAGTATCGGAGAAAACTGAATTCGATTTATGCGATAAAGAATCATTACATCTTCTTATGTGCGAAAACGGACAGAGCATAGGCACGGGAAGAATTACAAAAACCGACAATAAGACTGTTCACTTCGGACATATTGCAATACTTAAAGAATGCAGAAAAAGCGGTTTTGGTAAAAAACTTATAGAAGAAATGGTTAATAAAGCCAAAGAACTGAGCGTAGAAAAAATCACGATTAATGCACAGCTTCACGCTGTGAATTTTTATGAAAAAGCAGGCTTTGCCGTAAACGGTGTGCAGAGAAACAACGGTGATTTTTCCTTTGTTCCCATGGTTAAGGATCTGATTTTTGATTCCTGCGGATGGTACGGCTTTTCTGACGAAACGGAAGCAGCACTTGTAAGAAAAACTTTTGATTGCGAAAATATCAAAAATGCAAAAGTTCAGTTTGTAACTCTCGGTTTCTGTGAGCCTTATTTCAACGGAAGAAAACTTACTGAATATAAATTCATCCCTGCGTGGACAAACTACGAAAAACGTGATTTATCGGGCGCGTCATATCCTATCAGGGATGTGATGACCCACAGATGTTATTATCTTGAATATGATATTACTGATTTTATAAATGACGGAAAAAATGTTTTTTCACTTCACATCGGCAACGGCTGGTACGGTCAGCATGAGCAGAAAGCAGAAAATATGCCTCCTTACGGCAAAATCAAATACTGCTTTAAAATCACTCTCACCGACGAAAACGGCAATGAAAAAATTATTGTTTCCGACGGTAGTGAAAAATGCAGAAAAAGTTACATTGTCCGTGAAAGTCTTTACCTTAATGAAACTGTTGACGGAAGACTTTATGATGAAAATATCCACAACGTAGACTTTGACGATTCAGATTGGGTTTCTCCCATAGAAAAAGATGCACCGCATACTGTTCTTGATAAACAGGACTTTGCAGGCGATAAAATAAAAGAAACTCTCATACCCACACTTCTTTTTGAAAAAGACGGCAGAAAAATGTACGATGTGGGCAAAAACGTTTCAGGTCTTGCAGTAATAAAATTCTGTGATAATGCCGAAATCGGTGCGGAAGCACGTGTTTCTTTCTGCGAAAAATTAAACGATGACGGCACTCTCTGGTTACGCTCTACAGGGGGCGAATGGAGAAAGCAGGACGACTTATTCATTAACGGTAAAAACAATTGTCCTATGACAACAACTTTCACATGGCGTGGCGGCAGATACGTTGAGGTTATCGGTAATGCAGAACTTGTTCGTTTTGATGTTGTAAACTCTGATGTTGAATGTACATCTGAATTTACTTCAAATAACGAAACTCTCAATTGGCTTTACGAAGCATACGTAAATACACAGAGTAACAATGTACATTCATTTGTTCCCTCTGACTGTCCTCACAGAGAGCGTCTCGGTTACACAGGCGACGGACAGCTTTGTTCGGCTGCAGTAATGACCCTTTATGATGGCTCAGACCTTTACAGAAAATGGATTCAGGATATTGCTGACAGTCAGGATGTTTATAACGGTCACGTTCAGCACACAGCTCCCTTCTACGGCGGTGGCGGAGGCCCCGGAGGCTGGGGCGGTGCTATGGCGATTGTACCTTATCACTTCTACAAATTCTATAAAGATTCTGAACTCCTTGAAAAATATTATCCCGCAATTCTCGCATACATAGACTATATGGAAAAACATTCCGATGATGGCATTGTAGTGCGTGAAGAAGAAGGCGGATGGTGTCTTGGTGACTGGTGTGCACCGAATAATGATAATCAGATTCCCGAAAAATTTGTAAATACTTACTATATGATAAAAACTCTGCTTATTGCAATTGAATCAGCAGAAGAACTCGGCAAATACGATGACATTCCCACCCTTGAAGAGAAACTCATTTTCGTGCAGAACGCATTTATGAGAGATTTCTTCGATGAAGAAACAGGATCTTTCCTTGGAGGAGTTCAGGGAACTGATGCGTATGCTGTTGACATCAATATGGGTGATGAAAGAACTCTGGAAAACCTTGTTAAGAAGTACAGCGAAATCAGAACTTTCGACACAGGTATTTTCGGTACAGATTTGGTAACACGTGTTCTTTTTGAAAAAGGTTACGGTGAACTTGCTTTCTCACTTCTTACAAACGAAGGTGAAATTTCTTTCTACAATATGAAAAAGCAGGGCGCCACATCTTTATGGGAAAACTGGGATGGATGTGACTCTCATTCACATCCTATGTTCGGTGCAGTGTGCGAATATCTTTTCAAATATATTCTCGGTATAAGACAGCCTGAAAATTCTTACGGCTATGAAAAGGTAATTATTGACCCTGCAAAAATTCCGGGACTTAATGTAAAAGGCAGTATTCTTACAAAACAGGGCAGAATTTCTGTTGAAGTAAGATATACAGACGATGTTCAGTCAGTAAAATTCAATGTTCCCGAGTCAGTTGAAATAGTAAATTGATTATAATAAAAAACCGTATCAACAATTACTTTTGTTGATACGGTTTTTATTTTATATTTTGTTACACATACATATTTTGCTGTTGCAAGGAACTGCCATATTTCTGCAGTATGAAATTTTTACAACTGACGTAAAGTCAATGTTCCTGCAGATTGTTTCTGTTGTTTCAGTAGAATTTCTGATTGACTCGTTAAGCTTGATTCTTTCTTTAACTGTTGAGTTAGTTTCGAATTTTTTGACATCAATCAATTCTTTTTTTCTTCTGCTTCTTACAGGAACTTTGTCAGGCTGTCTTTTGATTGCTACTTTCGGCACTTCCTCGTTGTCATAAGCGGGAACACCGTAGCCGATAACGATTATACTGCCTGAATAAGCATTTCTGGGACGTGTAATTTTAACAACACTTCTTCTGCCGTTTAAATTTACGTTGCCCTCAACGGTAGTAACTGAATTTTCGTCAGCGTAAAGAACAAAACCGATGTGTGTTGCATTTGATGTGCTTCTTGATGTGTTGAAGAAAACAAGGTCGCCTTTTTTAGGAGTATATCTTCCGTCATCTACGAAAAATCTGCCCTGATTTTTAAGACCATTCATATAAATACGGCAGTTTCCGTCGTATGAAGAAGTACCTGTTATTGTCTTCGGAGAAACACCGGCACGTTTTGCACACCATACTACAAAGTAGTTACACCAAGCCATATATCCGCTGCCGAATTCAGCAGAAAATTTGTTGTATCCGTTTTTCTGAGAATAACCGACTTCGCTTAATGCATAGTCAATGATTTTGTCTCTTTCAGTATAAACAGCTTTTTTGACAGGTTTCTCAGCTTTCTCTTTTTCGGTTGAGTTTTCAGTTTTAACTGATTCTTCTGTTTCTGTTACTACTGTGGTTTCCTCTGTCTTTGATTTGTCCGGAGTCAAAAAGTCAAAGGGGTTCTTTCTCGCAGCGCCTGCTGTAGGGAAAATAACTACGCAGGTTACCACACAAATTATAAAAGATATAACCTGTGTTTTGATTTTTGTCAATTTCAAATAATCACCTCAATTAACATACCCGTGGATTATATCACAATAAAAGTTACAATTTGTTACATAATTGTAAACTTTGTAATTATTATGCAATACATCACCGCGATTATGCAATAAAAGGCAAAAAATATTTAATAATATAGCATTTAAGAAACTTGATTTATGTCATTTATTGAATTATAATTTAAATATAATTTTGAAAGGGGTTTGTTTATGCGACTTACTACAACAAAAATTGACAATGTAGAGGACTGTGGAATCGTCAGCAGTTCATGCTATTACGGTATAGGAGGTTTAACTTATTTAGTGTATTCTTTTTGCAGTTTATTCGGATGCAAATCAGAAATGCTTTCCGAAAAAATAGAGAAAGCTAAAGCTGACGCAACAGCGGGTATGTGTGCCAATGCATCATTTTTGCATGCAGACGGTGTTATGGATGTGAAATATGAACTTTCAATTCTTTGCGTTGTAGCATACGGAACAGCTTTCAGGTATAAAACGGTAGAAGACCTTCCTGAAATTTAAGAGGTGTAAAAATGACCGGAAAATATAAAAAAATATTTGAACTACAGCACAATTTATATAGTGAGGGTTGTCCTGCTGTGATTTGTGCAGGAGCATTGACGCTGGATAATCAGCACGGTAATGTTATTGCTCAGTTACGAATCAGAAATATATCACTTAAAAATATCATCTCTGTTAATGTTGAGATTCAGCCGTATAATATTACGGGAGACGTGTTGGGGGAACCGATTGTTTACAGTTACCTTGACCTTAATTGTGAAAGAGGTCGTGACTTTGGCGGAAAAACACCGATTGATGTGCCTGATAATACTGCACGTTCATTTAAGGTGAAATTGACCAAAATAGTTTACGATGACAATTCAGTAGAAGAATTCAATGGTGATTTTGAGCCGATTCCTGACTTTTGTAAGCTTGATGAAAAATATAGCAGTAATCAGGTTTTACAGTTTTTGCAATTGGGAAACTCAAAATGTCAGTATGTTCCTTTTGAATATAAAGATTTAAGAATCTGTTCCTGTGGTTGCATTTTGCACAGTGATGAAAAAGTCTGCTACAGCTGTAATGCTGACTTTGATTTGTTGTTGAATGTAGATGACACAGAATTGGAAAATGGTGGAATTTATCTGAGGGCTTCACGGACTTTATCCAGAGCCGAGAAAATGCAGGTAAGCAAAATGCCTGAAACCGCTTTGTCAGTAGAATGTGCATTTTATTCTTTGATAAAATGGGAACCTGGAGTGAGTAAACTGACACATTCGATTTATCAGGTTCAGGCTGTATACATAGAAGCTCAGGAATTATTCCGCTCCATATTGGAATGGAATGATTCAGAGGAAAAATTCAAATACTGTGATACGAAAATTGAAGAACTTGCCAAGAAGAAAAAAACATGGTATTTGGTAATGGAAGATATGGCGAAAAAACTGCGCATGGGTGCAATGATTGTAGCAGCCGCCATTGCTTTGATGATTATTTTTTCAATTTTTAATAAGAATCTTATTCAACCGCTTTCTCAATATAACGATGCATTGGATTATGCTGAAAGCGGCAATTACGGTATGGCTTATTCGATACTGGATGAACTTGGTGATTTCAAGGATTCTGATGAGAAGATTAAGGAAATCAAGAATAAACAGGCTCAGGAATATATTTCAAACGGTAATTATGAAACAGGATACCGTATACTGAAAGAGATTGGTAATAATAAGGCTATATATGATAATAAGGTGTCAAGAGGTAAAAAACTCATTGCGTCAAAGGAATATGATGCGGCTTATGAGCTTCTTGATTTCTCTTACCCTCCTGCACAGGAAGAAATCAAAAAAAGCAAGTACACACGTGCTAAAGAACATCTGGTTGCTGAAGAATATGATGAAGCACTTGAATTACTCGATGAACTTTCTGGTGTTTCAGAATATAAAAATTCAAAAGAGCTGGCAGATAAAACAAGATATGAATTAGGTAAAAAATATCTTGCAGAAGAAAAATACACAAGTGCTTATAAAATGCTTAAAGAGTGTATTGATTATGCTGATGCCAATAAAATTTTAAGTGACAATTGTTATTCAAGAGCAGAAAAAGCCAATGAAGAAGGTAAGTATGCAGACGCTGCAAGTTTGTATGAAAATGTTGATACTTCTCTTTATCCTGATGCCGATGAAAAAAGAGAGAGAACTTCACTGTTAGGAGACGCCAAGAAACAATACGAGTGGGGTAATTATAAGAGAGCACTTGAAATCTGTGACAAACTTAAAGGAGAGCCTGTAGCAGATGAAATTGCGAAAAATTGCCGTGCATATATGAAAAAAGTTGAAGCTTACTGCGGGACTTACCGTATGAAATATTATGGTAAGAATCTGGAAATAGAAGTCAGCTACAATTATGGCACAGGCAAAATGAATTTCTCAAACAATATGAGTCACTCATATAGAGATGGCTCGGCAGAGTTTGATATAAACAATCCGGGTAAAAAGTTAATTTACAAAAGTTACGGAGATGTTGATTGTTACTACTATCAATTCAAGGGAAACGGTAAACTGGTAAATCAACTCCACGAGACATCTTCGGCAGATGTTTTTACAAAAGTAAAATAATTTGAAGTTCATTTCAGAGGAAAATCCACACACTTTTTCAGGTGTGTGGATTTTGCTGTATTAGTAAATATACCATTAAACGTGAGGCTTCCCATATTAATGTAATAAATATTCATATATTATGTAATATTTTTCCTATTTCTATTGACAAGAAAGCAATATAAGTATAAAATAACATAGATGGTGTATATCTAAAAATGTGTCTACACCATATAGTGTTTTTATTCTGAGTTCTTTTGATGATATGATTTAAAAGAGTTTACGTAAAGGAGGTGCGATCTATGGAGATTAAGTTATTTGTTGCAATTATTATCGCCGTTGCTGCTGCAGTGGTATTTGGTGTGGTAGGTTACATCATCGGCGGTTTACATAGAAAAAAGGTTGCAGAAGCTACAATCGGTTCTGCAAACAAAGAAGCTGCAAGAATTGTTAATGAAGCTTTGACAGAGGCTGAAACTAAAAAGAAAGAAGCTATTCTGGAAGCTAAAGACGAAATTCACAAGCAGAGAACAGAAACGGAGAAGGAACTCCGTGAAAGACGTTCCGAAGTTCAGCGACAGGAACGCAGACTTATTCAGAAAGAAGAATCTCTCGATAAGAAGATAGATTCTCTCGAGAAAAAAGACGAAATCCTCAGCAAAAAGCTGAAAGATGCTGAAGACAGATTAATCGAAATAGATAGCATCAAGAGAAGTCAGTTTGAAATGCTTGAGAAAATTTCAGGTTATACTAAAGAGCAGGCAAAAGATTATTTGCTTAAGTCTCTTGATGACGAATTGTCAAGAGAAAAATCTCTTAAGATAATGGAATATGAGCAGAAGCTCAAGGACGAGCAGGATACAATGGCAAGAGAAGTTGTTGCAACTGCAATTCAGCGTTGTGCAGCAGACCATGCCGCAGAAGCAACAGTAAGTGTTGTTGCTCTTCCCAGCGACGAAATGAAAGGCCGTATCATAGGCCGTGAAGGCAGAAACATCAGAACACTTGAAACAATCACAGGTGTTGACCTTATTATTGACGATACACCCGAAGCAATCACAGTTTCAAGCTTTGACCCTGTAAGACGTGAAGTTGCAAGACTCACTCTTGAAAAACTCATTACAGACGGACGTATTCACCCCGCACGTATTGAGGAAATGTTTGAAAAATCACGTAGAGAAGTTGAAACAACAATCAAGCAGACTGGTGAGAGAGCTCTCATCGATGCCGGTGTGAATAACGTTCATCCTGAAATTGTAAAACTTCTCGGTAAACTCCGTTATCGTACAAGTTACGGTCAGAACGTGCTTAACCACGCTCTTGAAGTTTCTTATATTGCAGGTCTTATGGCTGCTGAAATCGGTGCAGATGTTAAACAGGCAAAACGCGCAGGTCTTCTTCACGACATCGGTAAAGCACTTGACCACGAAATGGAAGGCTCTCACATTCAGCTTGGCGTTGAGTATGCTAAAAAGTATAAAGAAAACGATGCTATCGTTCATGCTATTGCAGCTCACCACGGCGAAATTGAAGCAAAAACAATCGTTGCATCTCTTGTTCAGGCAGCTGACGCAATTTCTGCGGCAAGACCCGGTGCAAGAAGAGAAAACGTACAGAACTACATCAAGCGTCTTGAAAAGCTTGAAGAAATTTCAAATTCATTCGAGGGTGTTGAACGCTCATTTGCAATTCAGGCAGGCCGTGAAGTTCGTATTATGGTTAAACCTGAAGTTATTTCAGATGACGGTATGATTCTTGTTGCAAGAGAAATCGTCAAGAAAATTGAAAACGAGCTTGAATATCCGGGACAGATTAAGGTTAATATTATCAGAGAAAACCGTGCTGTCGATTATGCAAAGTAATTAACCAGTGACCGCCGAAATTTCGGCGGTCATTTTTAGAATGGAGTATTTATGAAAATTCTTATTCTCGGCGATATTGTAAGCAATATCGGTTGTGAACACATCAGAAACAGACTTCCCGAATTGAAAAGAAACGAAAATATTGATTTCTGCATCGCAAACGGAGAAAATTCTGCGGCAGGAAACGGAATAACTCCTTTCTCTGCACAATATCTTTTTGATAGTGGTGTTGATATTATCACAACAGGTAACCATGTCTACAGAAGAAAGGAAATTTATGACTTTCTTGATGAAAGGCTTGACATTGTAAGACCTGCGAATTATTATGAATATAATCCCGGCAGAGGTTGTGCTGTGGCAGACCTGGGCAGGGTTAAGATAGGTGTTATAAATCTTGCAGGAACGTATGCTATGGATGCTGTTGATAATCCGTTCAGAGTGTGTGAAAAAGTTCTTGATGAGATTAAGGATTGCAAAATTAAAATTGTTGATTTCCATGCAGAGGCTACAAGTGAAAAAAGAGCAATGGGATTTTTCCTTGACGGAAAAGTTACATGTGTTTTCGGTACTCATACTCACGTGCAGACTGCAGATGAGCAGATTTTGCCCCACGGAACAGCGTATATTACAGATGTTGGTATGTGCGGAGTAAGAGATTCCGTGCTTGGTGTGGAAAAAGATATTATTGTAAAAAAATATTATGATTCAATGCCGGCCTTTTTTAATGCGGCAGGCGGAGAATGTATGATAAACGGAATTATTATTGATGTAAATCCGTCAGACGGAAAGGCAATTTCCGTAAAGCGTATAAATTATTAAGGGAGAGAATGTAATGAAAAAAACGATGAGATTTTTATGCATACTTTTGTGTGCCGTTATAGTTTTGACATCGTTTACTTCATGCTCAATTTCTTTGGGTGAGATAAAATCTGCAACGGCAGAAATCGATGATTCAAATGTGCTTAAACTTCCTGTACGTAATACTGATTCATTGAATCCTTACCTTGCGATAACAGAGTATAACCTTGCTTTATCTTCACTTTTATTTGAAGGTCTTGTCAAAGTAAAAGAAGATTTTACCACTGAAAATGCAATAGCATTGAATGTGAAAACAGGCCCTGAAACAGTTGAGGTCACAATAAATCCTGCAGGTGTTTTCAGTGATTCTTCAAGAATCACTCCAGCCGACGTTGAATATTCTTACAATCTTGCAAAAGAAAGTGATGCGTTTAAAAAGCAGCTTGAAAATTTTGAAGAAATTTCAGCATCAGGTGACAGCGTTACATTCAAACTGAAAACTCCTGATAAATATGCGGCTCTCTGCCTTGATTTCCCCATTGTAAAACAGCAGGCTGAGGATTATGAAGGCTATGTAATCGGAAGCGGTAAATATAAAATCGAAAACGATGATACTCTTATATTGAATGAAAAGTGGCGCGGAAAAGATTTACCGAAGGTAAGAAGAATCCGCCTTGTTAATATGCTTGACACATCAAGCGGGCCGGAAAGCGTTGAAACAGGTAACATTTCTTTTTATTTCCAGAATATGAGTTCAGGCAATTACATAAGAAAAAATGTCAAAACTCATGCTACACTTATGACTAATCTTGTTTTTCTGGGTATAAATTCCTTTGATGAAACTATGAAAAAACCGGAAGTAAGGCAGGCTGTTTCTTTGCTTATACCAAAAGAAACAATTGTTGAAAAATCATATCTTGGCTATGCTCAGGTTGCAGAAACACCTTTCCTGCCTACTTTTAAAGAGGTAGTAAATCTCAGATTGCCTGAAAAAAATGAGGCTTTCAACGAAGCAACAGAGTTACTTGAAAGTGCAGGATATTCAAGAGGTAACGATGTCACAAAAGATGTTATGAGAATAAGACTCATAGTAAATGATGACAACGCGTTCAAGGTTTCCGCTGCCGATAATATAGCAACAGCACTCAAAAGTGTGGGAATCGTGGCTGCTGTTGAGAAACTTCCTTTTGAGATTTTCAAGCAGAGATTGCAGGATGGCGAATATGAGCTTTATATCGGCGAAATGAAAATGACAAAAAATATGAGTCTGTATCCGTTTTTCTCTGTTACGGGAGGGGCATCATACGGAATTGATATGAACTCAAAGATTGTTACAACATATAATGATTTCCTGAACGGAAAGGTTACACTTCAGAGATTTGTTGACTATTTTGAAGTTGCAGTACCTTTTGAACCTATATGTTTCAGATGCGGAATAGAAATGTATACAAATGAAGTAACTGTTCCTGAATACGGTACGGTAACAGATAATTTTGAAAATATTTATTCTTGGTATTATTAAAGGAAAAAACCTATGCTTAATATTGTTTACGGTAAAGTCGGAAGCGGTAAAACAAAATACGTAAATGAAATCCTTGCATCCCTTGCTCATAAGGGATGTGAGGATTTATTGCTCGTTGTGCCCGAACAGTTTTCTTTTACAGCCGAAAGAGCAATGCTGGAGCTTCTCGGTCCTGTAGATTGCAACAGGGTAGAAGTTGTTATGAGCTTCAGTCATATTGCAGATACAGTGAGAAAAGAATACGGAAGTGAAAAGTTGCAGGAAATCAGCAACGCAAAAAAAATTCTGCTGATGAGTATGGCGATTAATCAGGTTGCGGACAAGCTTGATTTCTTTGCACGCAGAGTTAAAACAAAAACCTTTGTAAACGAAATGATTGCTTTGTGCGATGAATTCAAGCAGAATTCATTATTGCCTGAAACCGCCGTATCGTTGGCTTCAGGTCTTCAGAGCAAAACTCTTGAGAAAAAAGTAGAGGAAGTTTCGTTGATTCTTGATGCATACAATGCGTTAACGGAAAACAGATTTTCTGACCCGTTTGACGTGTTGACAAGACTGTATGACGTTCTGGGAGAGTATGATTTCTTTGAGAACAAAATTGTTGTAATAGACGGTTTCTACAGCTTTTCCCGTCAGGAACTTAAAATAATCGAAAGAATGATATCTCAGGCAAAAGAGGTTTATATCACCGTATGCACCGATAAGATTTTTGCGTCTGAAGATGATGAATACGACATTTTTGCTTATCCGCGCAAAACTGCTGCAAATGTTATTGATATTGCAAAACGATATAACAAAGAAGTAAAGGCAATCAAGGCGGAAAACCATGACAGAAAAATTTCTGACGAAATCGATTTCCTCGAAAAAAATATTTTCAGAATCGAAAAGGAAAGCAAGAAAGAAGAAACACGCCACATAGAAATAATTTCTGCCAAAAATATTGAAAGCGAATGCAGATATGTTGCTCTTGAGGTGAAACGTCTTTTAAGAAAAAATGATATAAGAAACCGTGAGATTGCTATTGTTTCACGTGATGGCGGAGAATACGACATAGAGATTAAAGAGGCACTGAAAAAATACGGCATTGAAGTTTTTTCTGATATGCGTAGGCCTGTAAGGCTTCAGCCGCTGTGTACGTATATTTTAAGTGCACTTGAAATTGCTGCTTACGGTTTCAGTGAAGAAAGAGTTATGAAATGTCTGAAGACAGGTGTTACTGACCTTGAAGCAAATGAAATCTCAGAACTTGAAAACTATGCTCTTATGTGGGGGAACAGTGCACGCTTTACAGATAAATGGACGGAAAATCCCAGAGGATTGGGAGAAGAATTTTCAGAAAAAGATTCAGAAAGACTTGAATGTCTTAATTCATTAAGAGAAATTGCAATAAAGCCTCTGGCAAAATTAAAAAAAGAATTGTCAGAAGGCGCAACAGGTCAGAAAGCGGCAGAAGAAATTTACAGACTTCTTATAAATGCGCACGCAGATGAAAATCTTAAAAAAATTGCAATCAGCCTTGAAGAAAGTGATGAACAGGAACTGGCTCTTGAACAGGAGAGAATATGGGAGCTTGTGATTGATATTCTCGATTCTTTGGCAGAAGTAATTCGTGATGAACTTAAATCAGCAAAAACTCTTTATGATCTTGTAAATACAATTATTTCAAATGAAGAAATAGGTATTCTTCCTCAGGGGCTTGACGAAGTGCTTGTAGGAAATGCAGAAAGAACAAGAGTAGCATCGCCGAAGATTGTTTTCGTTGTCGGTGCAAATGAAGGCGTTTTCCCGAGAACACCACATTCGGCAGGGATTTTTAACGACAGGGAAAGAAATATTCTGCTGGCGTCAGGAATACCTCTTAATGTATCTGTAATTGACAGGATTCTGGAAGAAAGATTTATTGCTTACCATACGCTTTGCAGTGCAGGGGAAAAACTTTATGTTTCATATGCATCAAAATCTGTTTCGGAAGATTTATATGAGTCTGAAATTGTAAAAGAAATAAAAGCGATTTTCCCCGATTGCAAGGTTACAGATGCAGAAAAAACAGAAGAATATGATTATGCTTTAAGTACAGATACTGCGTTTGAAGCTATGGCACGTACGTGGACAAGTGATGACGGTAAAACAAACGCACTTAAAACATTTTTCGCAGGTAAAGAAAACTATAAATCCAGAATAAATGCAATATCAAAATATCTCTCAAAGAAAGATATGAAAATTGAAAACGAAGAAAATGCAAAAAAACTTTTCGGCAAAGTTATGTATCTTTCTGCTTCAAGAATTGAAACATATTATAAATGTCCCTTTGAATATTTCTGTAAATTCGGCTTGAAGGCAAGTCCTGAAGAAAAGGCGGAAATAAGCCCACGTCAGCGCGGTACGGTTGTGCATTACTGTCTGGAAAAAATAATTAAAGAATACGGTATCGATGCACTTAAAGAAATGAGCGAAGATGAGCTAAAAAAAATCATTTCAGCTGTGCTTGATGATTATGTTGAAATTTCAATGGGCGGAAAAGAAAATAAATCAAACAGATTTGCTTTCCTTTATGCCCGCTTTGAAAAAACAGTTTATGCATTAATCAGTCAGATAATAGAGGAATTCTCTGTAAGTGATTTCAGACCATTCGGCTATGAGGTGAAAATTGACCGTGACGGTGAAGTGCCTCCTTATGAAATTATGCTTGAAGACGGCAAAATTATGGTCAGAGGACTTGTGGACAGAGTTGATATAATGGTTACTGATGATTGCAAGTATCTGCGTGTTGTTGACTATAAGACAGGCAGCAAGGAATTTAAACTTCAGGAAGTCCTTGACGGACTTAATATGCAGATGCTTATTTATCTGTTTGCGTTGACTTATGGCGGTAAAGATGAATATGACAACTGTAAGCCTGCAGGTATTCTGTACAAGCCTGCTAAATTCAATCAGCTAAAGGCTACCCGTTATTCCACAGAGGAAGAACTTGAAAATCAGAGGAAACTCTCAGGTAAATATTCAGGTCTTGTGCTTGCAAATGCAGAAGTAATTTACGGTATGGATAAAACCGAAAGCGGAAACATCATCAACGCAAAGATAGTCGAAGGAAAGGATAACTCTATATCCTTCTCAGGCTCTGTTGCAACTGCAGCACAGTTTGGCAGAATAAAGCAGAAGGTTGATGAGATTATTGCACGTATGGGTAACGAGCTTCACAAGGGAAACGTTGAAATTCTGCCTTATGACGGTGCTTGTGATTATTGTGACTATAAAGATGTTTGTATGAGAAAAGCTGACGGTCAGATGCGTGAGAAAACTGTAGTAAACAGGAAAGAAAACGTACTGGACAGGTTTGAAAAGGCAGGTGAAGAAAATGGCGGAAATTAAATGGACTGATGAGCAGGCTGATGCCATAAGTGCTGCAGGCGGTACTGTTCTTGTTTCTGCCGCTGCAGGTTCAGGCAAAACAGCAGTTCTTGTAAGACGAGTTATTGAAAAAATTACTGATGAAACAAACCCTTGCTCAATAGATGAACTGCTGATTGTAACCTTCACCAAAGCTGCTGCATCACAGATGAAAGATAAAATCAGCAAAGCTCTTTATGAAATGATTGAAAAAGAGCAGAGTGTAAAAAAGAGAAGTTATCTTATCAGACAACAGATGCTTCTTAAATGTGCTAAAATTTCCACCATTGACAGCTTCTGCGGAGATGTTGTGAGAAACAATATTCAGGCAATAGAACTTGACAGTGATTATAAATTGCTGGATAAGCCTGCAATGGATATGATTAAGGATATGGCATATGAGGAAGTTGCAGAAGATTTTTATAACGAAGCAGACCCGAATTTTCTTGTGCTTGCAGATATGTTTACAAAATCAAATGATGATAAGGCACTCAAAAGTCTTGTTTTCAGTTTATATGATTTTGCGCGGTCTTATAAAAATCCGAAAAAATGGCTCAAAGATATTGACGAGCGTCTGCATTGTGATAAAACAGACTTTACTAACCCCTATGCGGTTACGGTAATTGATTCATTCAGAGAAGATATTGCATATTGCCGAAATCTTGCAATGAAAGCAACGGAGATTCTTGCAGAAGACGAAAATGTAAGAGAAGCATACGGTGATGCTTTCAGGAATGATATTGAGTTTTTTGAGAATATTCTTTCATATATGCCTGAAAAGTTTACGGAAGAAGACTGGGATAAAATAATTGAAATAACACCACCCAAGCCTTTCGGTATCATAGGCAAACTGAAAGCAGCATTTAAATGCGCTCAGTCTGATGCGGTGAAAACCATCAGGGATAATTATAAAGATATTTATGAAAAATCACGTTCTGTTATCGGCGTTTCTTCAGAAGATAACAAATATGATGTTAAGGTACTTGCACCTGTTATGCAGATGCTTTCGCGTTTTACCCTGGCATTTTTTGACAGATTCCATCAGGTGAAAATCGAAAAAAACTGTGCTGATTTCAACGATGTGCTTCATATGGCTCTGGGGTTGCTTATATATGAAGAAAACGGTGAAGAGAAGAAAACAGAACTGGCAGAAGAATATGAAAGTCAGTTCAAAGAAATTCTTATTGATGAATATCAGGATACAAACGAGGCACAGGATATTCTGTTTGAATCTATTTCACGCGACGGAAAAAATCTGTTCTTTGTGGGTGATGTAAAGCAGAGTATTTACGGCTTCCGTAAAGCGATGCCTCAGATTTTTTTGAAAAAGAGAAAAGAGTTTTGTGATTTCAACAGAGAAAATCCCGTATATCCCGCAACAATATCTCTTGATAAAAACTTCAGAAGCAGAAAAGAGGTTACAGGCTTTGTAAACTATGTTTTTACACAGTTAATGAGTGAGCAGGTGGGTGAAATTGATTACAACGAAAGAGAATCTCTGAAACCCGGCGGAACATTTGAAGAAACAGATGAAATCCCGTGTGAAATTCACGTGCTTGAAAAAACAGCTTTTGAAAACACAGACCGGGCAACAGCACAGGCAATACATATGGCAACGGAAATAAAACGCATTGTCGAAAAAGGAAAATTCACACTTAAAGATATTGCCGTTTTCACAAGGAAAAACAAGAACATTCCGCTGTTTGTCCGTGTGCTCAATGAAATGGGTATAAATGCTTATGCGGATGAAAGCGAAAATCTGTTTGAAACAGTTGAAGTGCGAACCTTGTTTTCTTTAATAAAAGTGATTGATAATCCCGTCAGAGATGTGCCGTTACTGGCTTCAATGATTTCTCCGATTTTCGGATTCACTGCAGATGAGCTGACTGAAATCAGAGTGAAAAACAAAGAGGGAAGTTTTTATTCGGCGGTGAGAAATGCCTCGGAAAACGGTGATGAGAAATGCAAAGCTTTTCTTGATGAATTGTCATCTTTCCGTTTGATTGCACAGACTATGTCACCGGGTGAACTTGTGAGATTCCTGCTTGACAAAACGGGATACAAGGCAATAGTTGCTTCAATGGACAGAGGTGCAAGACGTTGTGAAAATTTAGATATTTTCAGAGCCTTTGCAGAAAACTTCTCAAAAGAAAATGATGTTACGCTTTCAGGCTTTGTAAGGCAGGTTGAAAAAATTGATAAATCAGCCGAAATAAAAGCTGCAAGTGATGCATCGGGAAATGAAAATGCTGTTGCCATAATGTCTATACACAGAAGTAAGGGCCTCGAATTTCCCGTATGCTTTGTTGTTGAGGCAGAGGGTGAATTCAGCAATAAATGGAAACAAAACGATTTGCTTTCCCATCAGCAGAGCGGTGTGGGTATTATAGGTATCGACACTGAACGTATGATAAAATACGAAACCTTAAGTCGTAATGCGGTGAAAATCGAAAAAGAAAAAACAGATTATTCCGAAAATATGCGTGTTCTTTATGTTGCACTTACAAGAGCTAAAGAAAAGTTGATTATTGTAGGTGCACCCAAGGACTTCTCGAAAATGCTTATGAGAGCAGCGGTTGTTTTATGTGATGAAAAGATTTCACATGTGGCAATCAAGAAATCTTCAAGTTATCTTGATTGGATTATATCTGCAATTCTGCATCATCCTGATGCGATTGATTTGCGTGTGCAGGCAGGCGGAATAAGTGTTAAAAAATTTGCTGCAGATTTTCCTCTTGAAATTAAACTTATTAAAGAATTGCCTGAGATTGCAGAGGAAATAACACAAGCAGAAGAAAACACACAGATTGATTCTGACTATCTTAAAAAGATAGAGGATATTTCAGAATATGTTTATCCTTATTCCGGTTTGTCAGGTGTGCTGGCAAAAAGAGGTGCATCAACTGCTTTCAAAGAAACAATAAACCGTGACTTTTTTGCATCAGACAGACCTGCCTTTATGAATAAAACTGAACTTTCCGCTGCGGGCAGAGGTACGGCAATGCATTTGTTTATGCAGTTTTCTGATTATAAGGAAGCGCAGAATAATGTAGAGAGTGAAATAGAAAGGCTTCTCGGCAGAGGCTTCCTGACTGAAATTCAGGCAAACAGCCTTGACAGAGCAAAGCTGTGTAAATTTTTCAGCTCAGATTTATTTAAGCGTATTTCTGTTTCAAATCAGGTTTACAGGGAGAAAAAATTTATTATCGGAATGTCACCGAGAGAATTTGATGAAAATCTGCCTGAAAGGTTTGTTGATGAAAAGGTGATTGTGCAGGGTATTCTTGACTGTGCTTTTGAAGAAGACGGAGAAATTGTTATCGTGGACTACAAAACAGACCGCGTGTCAGACCCTGAGCAATTACGCGAAAGATATTCGGGACAGCTTAAGATTTATGAGAAAGCAGTACGTGAATGTTTGGGCAAAAATGTTAAAGAAACACTGCTTTACTCCTTCAGTCTTGAAACAACTGTCAAAATATAAATTTTTTTCAAAAAACAGTTGCATTTTATTTTTGTTTATGTTAAAATGACATCTGTTATATTGCTACTTTATGAAAGAGGTGACAAAAATGAAGGAAGGACTTCATCCCAACTATCAGGAAACTGAAGTAAAATGTGCTTGTGGTACAGTATACAAGACTTGCTCAACAAAAGCAGATATGCATGTTGATATTTGTTCAAACTGTCATCCGTTCTTTACAGGAAAACAGAAACTTGTTGATACAGGCGGACGTGTAGACAGATTTAAGAAGCGTATCAATCTTGACAAATAATTGCTTTTGGGCATAATTTTAACAGAAGATAACGGCAGACAATTTTTTAAGAAAGTTGTCTGCCTTTTCTGTGTTAGAAAGGATTTTGTCTATGGACAGCTATAAAACTGTGTCGATGGAAGCATCTGACGAATTTGTGGAGAAAAAATCGAAATTCATCGGGTATGTGAAACCTGTAAAAACAGTTGAAGAAGCAATGGCTTTTGTAAACGAAATCAAGCAGAAGCACTGGGATGCAACTCACAATGTTTACGCTTATGTTTTGCGCGATATGATGACAAGGCGTTACAGTGATGATGGAGAACCTCAGGGTACAGCAGGTATTCCTGTTCTCGACGTGCTTCTCAAGGCTGAGGTTGTTGATGTTGCAGTGGTGGCAACAAGATATTTCGGAGGAACTCTTTTAGGTGCAGGCGGTCTTGTGCGTGCATATTCCCACACCGCATCTATCGCACTTGAAGCAGGCAAGGTTGTAACAATGCAACTTTGTGCCATAGCACAGGCGAAGTGCGATTATTCATTCTATGGTAAACTGCCCACTCTCATTGCAGAAGCGGGCGGTGTGATTGACGATACAATTTTTGCCGATGATGTAAAGGTTATATTCAGAATTGCTGATGGCGACTTGCAGAATTTCAATGAAAATCTTATTGATGTGTCCAACGGCAGATTCAGATGTGAAAAAACAGGAGAAATTTTCTGCGCAATGTAAAAAAATCGATTTTTACAGGGGAAAACCGCAAAAACAGTTGTATATATAATTAAAGGCGGTGTGATGTATGGAAAAAACAATCAGAGAACGTACTATTGAAATTGAACACGAAACTTTGTCGCAATATGCAAGTTTTGCAGATAAGACAAAGGGCAGAAAAAGAGAAGAGGAGCCCTGTCCTGTCAGAACTGATTTTCAGCGTGACCGTGACAGAATCATTCATTCATCATCTTTCCGCAGACTTAAGCATAAAACTCAGGTTTTTCTGTCACCTGAGGGAGATTATTACAGAACAAGACTTACACATACTCTTGAGGTTGCCCAGATTGCACGAACAATGGCGAGAGCATTGAGACTTAACGAAGATTTAACGGAAGCCATTGCCTTAGGTCACGATTTAGGACATACTCCTTTCGGCCATGCAGGTGAACGTGCTCTTGACGCAGTTGCACCTTTCGGATTCAAGCATTACATACAGAGTGTAAGAGTGGCTGATGTAATAGAAAAAGACGGAAAAGGTCTTAATCTTACAGAGGAAGTTCTTAACGGAATCGCGTGCCATACAAAAGGTGAACAGGCGTTTACTCTCGAGGGCAGACTTGTGCGCCTTGCTGACAGAATCGCGTATCTTAATCACGACATCGACGATGCAGAACGTGCAGGGGTAATGAGTGAAGAAGATATCCCTAAAGAAATAAAAGATGTTCTTGGCTACAGTAAATCGAAAAGAATCAATACACTTGTAATGTCTGCAATTACAAACAGTACAGACGATATTGTTCTTGATGGTGAAATCAAAGGTGCTTTTGACGAGCTTCACGATTTTATGTTCAAGAATGTTTACACAAACCCCGTCTGCAAGGGCGAGGAATATAAGGCGATAGATATGATACAGTGGCTTTATGCTTTTTTCTGCAAAAAGCCGGACAGGCTCTCGCCTGAAATGAAAACTATAATGGAAAAAGAGGGCACAGAACGTGCAGTTACAGACTATATTGCAGGAATGACTGACCGATATGCAGTAAGTGTATTCGATAATCTGTTTGTGCCCAAATCGTGGCTTAATTTATAAGAATAAGTAAAGGAGAGTGAATATATGGCGATTAATGATGCTTTTTTATCAGAACTGAAAATGCGTACAGATATTACGGACCTTGTTTCGTCATATACTTCGCTTGACTCACGAAGACAAGGAAGAACGCATAAAGGATTATGTCCTTTCCATAATGAAAAAACACCATCCTTTATGGTGTATGAGGATACACAGTCTTTTTATTGTTTCGGTTGCGGTGCAGGTGGCGACGCAATAACCTTTACAATGAAAATTGAAAATCTCGACTATATTGAGGCAGTAAAACTTCTTGCAGAGCGAGCAGGAATGCAACTTCCTCAGGACGGATATGATGACAGCTTACATCAGAAGAAAAACAGAATTTTAGCGGCAAACAGGGAAGCGGCAAGATTCTTTTATTCCTGTTTGCTTGATGAGAAAAATTCCCACGCTTTGAAATATTTTCTGAACAGAGGTTTAACACCGCAGACGATAAAACACTTCGGACTGGGTTATGCCCCTGATTCGTGGGATTCACTTATTAAACATATGAGGTCAAAGGGTTTCAGTGTCAACGAACTTTATGAAGCAGACCTTGTGAAAAAAAGCACTAAAAACGGTGAAAGATTTTACGATAACTTCAGAAACAGAATGATGACACCTATTATCGACATAAGAGGTAACGTTATCGGCTTCGGCGGACGTGTGCTTGACGATTCAAAGCCTAAATATGTAAATACGGCAGACACACTTGTGTACAAGAAAAGCCACGAAGTTTTTGCAATGAACTATGCGAAAAATTCAAAAGAAGATTTTCTTATTGTGGCTGAAGGATATATGGATGTTATTGCGCTTCATCAGGCGGGATTTACAAATGCCGTTGCGTGTCTCGGTACTGCACTGACGCAGGAACAGGCAAGGCTTATGAAACGATATACGGACGAAGTTGTTTTATCCTATGACTCTGACGAAGCGGGTCAGAAAGCAACAAAACGTGCGATGCAGATTTTCTCCGATTCAGGACTTAAAGTAAGAGTTCTGCAACTGCGTGGCGGTAAAGACCCTGATGAGATTATCAAAAAGCACGGCAGGGAAAGATTTCAGTCGCTTCTTGACGGCGCAGAAAATGATATTGAATTCAATTTAATAAAAATCGGCGAAAAATATGATATTACAATTTCCGACGGAAAAATGGGATTCTTAAAAGAGGCTGCTGCTTTTCTTGCGGAGCTTTCAAGTCCCATTGAACGTGAAACATATTGTCTTAAACTGGCCTCAATGACGGAAGTTCCTGCAGATGCAATACGGCAGGAAATGAAAAGACATCTTTCTACTGTCCGGAAAAAAGTGAAGAAGGAGCTTTTCAATCAGGCAAGAAATATTCAGAGTGGTGCAGAAGATAAAATAAACCCCGATAAGAAGCTTTATCCCAAGCAGGCAAAAGCAGAGGAAATTATTTTGACTTCGCTTTTCAGAAATCCTGATTTTTATAAAAAGCTGAAAGACGATTTAACACCTGATTTGTTTTTTACGTCTTTTAATAAGCGTGTTCTTGCTGTTTTACTTGAAATACTTGAAGACGGCAGAGACCTGGAAATGTATTCATTCCGTGAAAAATTCAGTCCCGATGAAATCGGAAGAATCACATATTTTGCCGATATTTTCAATGAAATCAGCGATACACTTGAGGAATGCCGCGAGTGTATAGTGATGTTGAAAAATGCAAAAAATAAAAAATCAGTAAACGAAGTATCTGCAATGTCCGATGAGGATTTTGCAAATATGTTTAAAAATATAAAAAAATAAGGGAACCCTAATTACATACGTGTGGAGGAGAAAATTATGGAAAACAATAATAACAACAATGCAACAACTGAAAGAAAGTCTTCTTTGAAAGTGCTTCTTGAAAAAGGTAAGGTTTCAGGTAAACTTTCAACACAGGAAATCGATATTGCTCTTATGGACCTTGACCTGAGCATTGAAGAGCTTGAAAGTTTTTATGATACCATTGAAAATCAGAACATTGAAATTATCGACGACCTTGAGGATGTAAGCCTTGATGCTCTTAATTTTGAAGAAGATTTAACAAAAAATCTTGACCTTGGTGTTGTTGGTAATGACCCCAAAAACGCTGCAATGGAAGACCATGTTAAGGTTTATCTTAAAGAAATCGGACGAGTACCTCTTCTTACTCCCGAAGAAGAAATCGACCTTGCTATCCGTATTGCGGAAGATGACCCCAGAGCAAAGAAAAGACTTGCAGAAGCGAACCTTCGTCTTGTTGTAAGTATTGCGAAAAGATATGTGGGCAGAGGTATGCAGTTCCTGGACCTTATTCAGGAGGGTAACCTTGGTCTTATTAAAGCTGTTGATAAATTTGACTATACAAAAGGTTTCAAATTCTCAACTTATGCTACATGGTGGATTCGTCAGGCTATTACAAGAGCTATTGCTGACCAGGCAAGAACAATCAGAATTCCCGTTCATATGGTTGAAACTATCAACAAGGTTAAAAAGACAAACAGCCAGCTTCTCCATGAAAACGGACGTGACCCTTCTGCAGAAGAAATCGCAGAAAAACTCGGTCTCCCCGTAGATAAAGTACGCGAAATTATGAGAGTGGCACAGGAGCCTGTTTCTCTTGAAACACCTATCGGTGAAGAAGAAGACAGCCATCTCGGCGATTTCATCCCCGACGAAGATGCTCTTGCACCTCAGGATGCAGCATCAATGCTCCTTCTCAAAGAACAGCTTGCAGCAGTTCTCAAAACTCTTACAGACAGAGAAGCAAAAGTTTTAAGACTTCGTTTTGGTCTTGATGACGGACATCCCAGAACACTTGAAGAAGTTGGTCAGGAATTTGACGTTACACGTGAAAGAATCCGTCAGATTGAAGCAAAAGCACTTCGCAAACTCCGTCACCCCAGCAGAAGCAAAAAGCTTAAAGATTTCCTTGATTAATCAAAACAAAATCTGCCTTAAGAGGTGATTATTGTGAAAAAACTTCTTGCCTTGTTTATGGTGCTTGTTATGGCTTTTTCTGTGTTTTCTTTTTCAGTAAATGCAGAAAATCAGAACGATGTCGGTTTTGAAATTCCTGCTGATAAAGTTGATATGACTCAGACTAAAAAGACTGAAGATATTTTTATCCGTGACCCTTGTATACTTGTTTACGCAAATAAGTATTTTATGTATGGCACAGGTGCTGCAACAAAAGCAGGATATGGCTGTTATGTAAGTGAAGATTTGGAAAAATGGGCAGGTCCTGTAAATGTGTTTGAAGCAGATGAGTCTGAAAACTTCGACGGAATCGGCGATTACTGGGCACCTGAATGTTATTACTATAATGGATTTTTCTACCTTTTTGCTACATATAAATCAGGCACCACAGGTCACCGCGGCGTCAGCATAATGAAAAGTGAAAGCCCGTTAGGTCCTTTCGTTGAAATTACTGACGGACATATTACGCCAAAAGATTGGGATGCTATTGACGGCACTCTTTATATTGACCAAAAAGGCGAACCGTGGATGATTTTTGTTCACGAGTGGACCAGTATGACTGACGGTGTAGGAGATATGTCCTATGCTAAATTAAGCGGAGATTTGACACATTTCACAACAGAGCCTGTAAGAATGTTTAAGGCGAACGAAGCTTTCTGGACCTCTAATCACGTTACGGACGGACCTTGCCCTTACAGAACAAAGGACGGAAGCCTTGTTATGCTCTGGTCAAATTTTATTCCTACTGATGGCTATGCAGTGGGTATTGCAAGAAGCTCAAACGGCGAAATTGACGGCGAATGGTCTCACGATTTATTACCGCTTTATACAACGGGTAAATATCATAAACTTGATGGCGGTCACGGTATGCTTTTTGAAACCCTTGACGGCAGGCTTATGCTTTCAATTCATTCACCTAATTCAAGTGAAAAGGTAATGACTCATGCGGTATTCATTGAAGTTGAGGATACGGGCAAAACTCTGCAACTTAAAAGTGATGCGGAAGACAGCGGATATTTCTTTTATAAAGCAGGTAAGTTTTTAAAATATATCTGGCTTCAGGTTGAAAGATTTTTTGAAGATTTATTTAATATAAAATAGGGAGTGATAACTGATGAAATTTGATTTTACAAATTTAAATATTTTTGCAAAAACAACAGAAGAGTTGAAAGCTGCGGAAATTTTCTCTCTTAAAATAGAAGAAAGAACAGGCAGAAAACCTGAAATTAAAAACGAAAAACCCGTTGTGATTTTCTCACAGTGCGGTGAAGAAAGACTTCCTCACAAAGACTGTTTTGAAATCGAACTCGAAGACGGTGAAATAAAAATTTATGCACATACAATAAGAGGTCTTATCTTTGGTATGGGCAAATTCCTTATGAAAACTGTTTATAATGGCGATAAGATTACTCTTATTTCAGATATTGCAGGTAAACATATTCCCGAAAAAAGAATCAGAGGTCATCAGAATGCTTACAGAAAGATGCCCAATACATACGATGCATGGAGTCCTGAACAGTATCGTGATCATTTCATAAATTTGATGCTTTTCGGTACAAATACAAATGAACTTCTTCCTCCTGAATATCCTGAGACAGAAGACAGTTATAACAGCCTTATGAAATGGAATATGAAAGAGCATATGGAAAAATGCTCTCATTATGCAAACGAACTTGACCTGGATGTATCATTGTGGTATCCCAACGATGACCTTCCCGAAGATGAATCTGCAGTATTACGCCGTGAAACACTTAAAGATGCAGAAAGAATTGATATTATTTTTCCGCCCGGAGGCGACCCCGGTGATTACCCTGCAGACCAGTTTGTTTCACGTTGCGTTAAAATTGCAAAAGAAGTAAGAAAAGTTAAACCTGATGTTCAGATGTGGCCTTCGGCACAGATGCCCCGCGGTATTCCCGGATGGGGAGATATGTTTGTTGAAAAAATAAACAGCTCTGAAGATGGCGTTATCACAGGCGTTATTCAGGGACCTAACAGAGCGATGGAGGTTTACGAATTACGTCGCAGAATCAACTCACGTTTCCCTCTTCGTTTCTATCCCGATATTACTCATAATTTAAGATGTGAATATTCTGTTCAATATCCGTCAGAGGCGTGGCATTATTCACTTCAGGCAGTAAACAGCCGTGAAAGTGTAAACCCCAGACCTCAGGAATACAAGAGAATCCACTCAATAAAATCCCCGTATACAGTTGGTAGCGTTTCTTACTCAGAGGGCGTAACTGACGATGCAAACAAATTTGTATGGGGACGCCTTGAATGGGAAAAAGAGCAGTCAGTAAGAGAGATGCTTGAAGACTATGCAAGGCTTTTCTTCCCCGGTGCAGATTATGTAAAATCAGCTCAGGCAATTTCAGGTCTTGAATATAACTGGATAGGCGACCCCCTTGATAATCCAAGCATCGAAAATACACTCGGTTTGTTCAGAGATATTTTAAAGACTAACCCTGAGCTTCACGATAACTGGCGTTTCCTTATGCATCTTTACAGAGCAGAGTTTGATATGCTCGTAAAAATGAGAAGACGTGCCGAAACAGATGCTATCGATGAAGCAAGAGATTGTATTTTCAGAAATAATGTTGAAAAAGCAGAAGAAATTCTTACAATTGATTTCTGTGAAGAATATCATGCTCTTTATAAAGAAATTTTCTCAATCGGCGATAAACTGTTTGACCTTATCGGTATGCAGACAAGCGTTGAAAGACACGATGCTCTCAGTTGGGAACGCGGTGCGGTGCTTGACCAGATTGACCGTCCGGTTACAAACAGATGTTGGTATTTAAAGAAAATTGCCGAAGCAAAGAAAACAGAAAATCCTGCAGAATATATGCAGAAAATTATGCTTCGCAATAAAGTTGACCCTGATGAAATGTTCTTCTCATTTGCAGAGCACGGTTATGCTCCTCTTGATACAATTCAAAAGCATGGCGAACCGTATATGAATGTAATTGCCGACAGACGAGAAAACATAGATGCAGATATTCCTATGGAACTTCTCAAATGCTACGACCATTATACTCTCAACGCAAATCTCGGTGGTTTCACAGGCGACTGCGATTATAAACTTATCGTTGTTTACCATGCAGTAGATAAAGAAAGAAAAGGTATACAGACTGTTCTTGCAAACGGTAAAAAGATTTATGAGGGCAAAAATTACGGTGGTGAAAGAGATGCTGAATTCGATAAAATGTATCTTGCACCCGGCTATTTCTCTGCATCGTATGTTTTACCGAAAGAAGTTTTTGAAAACGGTTGTCTTGAACTTGAAATCGGTGAAACAATCGACGGTGTAGAAATTGCTGAATTCAGAATTGTGAAAGTGAAGTGATTAGGTGCTTTCAAAAAAAGTTGAAAATGCACTTCAATATGTTCAGAAGCCCGGCAGATATACGGGCGGAGAATTTAACAGTGTAATTAAAGATAAAAATAAAGTTGATATAAGATATGCTTTCTGTTTCCCTGATACATACGAAATAGGAATGTCACATCTTGGTATGAAAATTCTTTATTCACTTGTGAATGAAAGAAAAGATGCATGGTGCGAAAGAGTTTTTGCACCATGGACAGATATGGAAGAGGAAATGCGTAAAAATAACATTCCTCTCTATGCCCTTGAAAGCAGTGATCCGATTAAAGATTTTGATTTAATCGGTTTCACAATGCAGTACGAATTGAGCTATACTAACGTACTTAATATGCTTGATCTGGCAGGTCTTCCTATTTATGCAAAAGACAGAAAAGACTTAACTCCCATTGTTATTGCAGGCGGTTCCTGTGTCTGCAATGGTGAGACTATTGCTGATTTTGTTGATATTACTCTCCCCGGTGAAGGCGAGGAAGTAACAAACGAACTTATCGATTTGCTTAAAATCCATAAACAGAAGGGCAGTACAAAAGAAGAATTTCTGAAAGAAGCCGTAAAAATCGAAGGTGTTTATGTGCCTGCATTTTATGATGTAAGCTATAACGAAGACGGCACAATCAAAGAAGTTACGGCAACGAACGGTGCACCTGAAAAAGTTAAAAAGAGAGTTGTGAAAAATCTCGACACAATGTTTGCACCGAAAGATTTTATTGTGCCTTTCATTGAACCTGTACACGACAGAACGGTTGTGGAAATTTTCAGAGGCTGTATAAGAGGCTGCAGATTCTGTCAGGCAGGTTTTCTCTACAGACCTATAAGAGAAAAAAGTCCTGAAGTTGTAAATGAGCAATGTAAAGAGATTTGCAAAAACACAGGCTATGAGGAAATTTCACTCTGTTCATTGAGCACAAGTGACTACACAGGCCTTGAAGAATTGCTCGACAGACTTTTTGACTGGACGCTTGATGAAAAAATCAATATTTCTCTGCCGTCACTCCGAGCTGATAACTTCAGTTCATCTATTGCGGAAAAACTTGCAAAAATCAGAAAAAGCGGTCTTACTTTTGCAGCAGAAGCAGGTACACAGAGACTCCGCGATGTTATCAATAAAAACGTAACAGAAGAAGAAATTATTTCATCTTCACGTAAAGCATTTATGAAAGGCTGGACAGGGGTTAAACTCTATTTTATGATAGGTCTGCCCACAGAAACTGACGAAGATGTTCAGGCGATTGCCACTCTTTCACAGAATGTTGTGAATGAATATTATAATAACCCCGATAAGCCCAAAGGCAGGGGAGTGAATGTTAACATAAGTGTGGCATCTTTCGTGCCGAAGCCGTTTACTCCTTTCCAGTGGGAAGCACAGGATACAATTGAAACTATTGAATATAAACAGAAGCTTCTTGAAGATTCTGTTAAAACCAAGAAAATCAATATTGGTTGGAACGATTCAAGGATGAGTCTGCTTGAGGGTGTTTTTGCACGTGGTGACAGACGTCTTTCTCAGGTTATTTACAACGCATATAAGCTTGGTTGTAAATTTGACAGTTGGGACGATCAGTTTGATTTTGATAAATGGATGATGGCGTTTGAGCAGGCAGGACTTGACCCTGCTTTCTATGCAAACAGAAAGCGTTCATTTGACGAAGTTTTTCCCTGGGACCATATGGATTACGGTATTCCCAAAAAGTTCTTTGAAAAAGAAAACAAAAAAGCCTATGAGGGCGTAACAACACCGAACTGCAGAGAAAAGTGCAACGGTTGTTCAGCAAATAAGCTTTGCGGAGGTGAATGCCGTGAACTCGCTTAGAATATGGTTTAAAAAGGTGGGTAGAGCAAAATATATTTCTCACCTTGATTTAATGCGTTCAATGACAAAAGCCATTAAACGTTCAGGTCTTAAGGTATGGTATACAGAGGGCTTTAATCCTCATGCATATATTGTTTTCCCTCTGCCGCTTTCTCTCGGCATAGAAAGTGAATCGGAATGTGTTGACATCCGTGTTGAAGACGGTGTTACACCATGGGAGGTAAAAGAAAGACTTTTTGATCAGATGCCTGAGGGACTTGACCTGGTAAGTGTTGAAGAGCCGTTCCTTAATGCAAAAGAAATAAGATACGGCAGATATGTAATCACTCTCGATTTTGAAAATGAAACCGAAGCTGAAAGCTTTGCGGAACTTTCACAGAAGTTAGTGGATGAAAAAAGGCTTGTCTGTGAAAAGAAAGGTAAAAAAGGCCACAGAAAAGTTATGAAAGAAGTGGCTTTAGGAGAACATATTTTTAATTTCAGAGCCGAGGTAAATGAAAATATTCTTGTGATAAACGTTGATTTGTCAGCAGGCAATCCTGTTAATATCGCACCGAATCTCCTGATTGGTGCAATTGAAAAGCAGTCTGAAATCCTTCCCGTATACAAGAAATTCGAGAAAAAATGTCTGCTTACAGAAAATTTTGAAATTTTCAGATAAATTTAAAAAAACACTTGATTTTTCCATTTGCTTATGTTATACTACTAAAGCATTTGTATAGGTCTGACTTAACAGACCGTATTCATTGCCGAAAGACAACGAAGCTGTCGGTCCTCTGCCATTGTAAATGTGTTATGAACGACTGTAAAAAACCAAAATTCAGGAGGAAATTAAGATGGACGCACTCAAATTGATTGCACAGGACAGCATTAAAGCTGAAAAACCTGCTGTTGAAGTAGGTAACACAGTAAGAGTTCACGTTAAAATCCGTGAAGGCGAAAGAGAAAGAATCCAGGTATTCGAAGGTACAGTTATTGCAAAACGTGGTAGCGGTGTTTCAGAAACATTCACAGTTCGTCGTATTTCATACGGCACAGGTGTTGAAAGAGTATTCCCCGTTAACTCACCCAACGTTGCAAAAGTTGAAACAATCAGAGTTGGTAAAGTTCGCAGAAGCAAACTTTATTATCTCCGTGACAGAGTTGGTAAGGCTGCTAAAGTTAAAGAGCAGATCGGCTAATTCTGTTGTATAGGGTTCAGCCCTATAACTCGATATGGATTTATTGGGGCATGCCTGTAAAACTACGGGCTTGCCCTTTTGCTTTTTATATTAATTTTTCAAGGGAATTTTTTGTTTATGAAACGTAGAATTGAAAAATCTGTATATGTTTTTGATTCGTTAGGTCAGCCTGCGGAGATTTATAATTCTGAGAAAAAGGTATCAGAAAAAACAAAATCTTTTTTTGATTGGGTATCCTCAATTATGGCATCTTTTGTTGTAATTTTTCTGATTTTCGCTTTTGCTTTCAGAGTGGTGCAGGTAAGCGGCGAGTCTATGACCAACACTTTACAACATCGCGACTGGCTTCTTGTAAGTAATTTTGAAAAACATGTGCAGTTTGGTGATATAGTTGTTGCAACTCCTCCAACATACAAAGGCGGTCCTGTTATAAAACGTGTTATCGGTGTTGCAGGAGATGAAATTTATATTGATTTTGATAAAGGTAAGGTTTATGTTAACGGCAAAGTCCTTGATGAGCCGTACACAAAAACTCCTACAACGGTAAGCTATGATGTTCAGTTTCCTGTACGTGTGCCTGAAAACTGCGTTTTCGTGATGGGAGATAACAGAAACGGTTCTCTTGACAGCCGTTCAACGCAGATAGGAATAATTGACGAAAAATACGTTCTCGGCAGGGTGCTTGTGAGAGTATTCCCCTTTGAAAAAATTGAGCATATAAATCTGAGACAGGAGGCATAAATAATGGAAGAAAAAGTTGAACAGATCAAGAAAAAAGAAAACAAAGGCTCAATGCTCTTCGATTTTGCCTCTGTAGTTATGACAGGTATTATTGCTATTGCTGTTGTGTTTACATTTTTTTTCAGAACAGCAACAGTAAGCGGATGGTCAATGTTCCCCACGCTGAATCATGGTGATATGCTTATGGTAACAGCCTTTGATAACCACCACGAAGCAGGTGACATAGTGGTTATCACTCAGCCTAATGCATTCAATGAACCGCTTATCAAAAGAATAATCGCAACAGGCGGACAAACAGTTGATATCGACTTTGATAAAGGTATTGTTTACATAGACGGTGTTGCGGAAAATCCCGAATACACACTCGCTTCACCTACAAATGAACGCGAAAACTTTAACGGACCCATTACAATCCCCGAAGGCTATGTTTTCGTAATGGGCGATAACAGAAACAGTTCATCCGACAGCCGTTCAAACGCTGTGGGACTTATTGACGAAAGATATATTTACGGAACAGTTCTCGGCAGAATTTCACCTGCGGGAAGTTGGGAAGTAATCTGAGGTAAAAAGTATGGCAAGTGATTTTCAGAATCAGGTTGTGCAGTGGTTTCCCGGACATATGGCGAAAACACGCCGTAAAATAAAGGAAAGTCTGCCCCTTGTTGATGCTGTGACGGAAATTGTTGATGCAAGAGTTCCCGTCAGCAGTCATAACCCTGAAATTTCAGATATTATTTCAGGTAAGCCGAGAATAGTAATTCTCAATAAATGCGATGTTGCAGACGAAAATGCAACAAGAAAATGGATAAGTTATTTTAAAAGTCAGGGCGTTGCTGCCATTGCGGCAGACTGCAAAAGCGGAAAAGGTCTTAATCTTTACAGACCTTTAATCAAAGAAGTTCTGGCTGATAAAATCAAATCATACGAAGAAAAAAATATGCAGGGCAGAGCTTTGCGAGTTATGGTTGTTGGTATTCCCAACACAGGCAAAAGTTCATTCATCAACCGTATGGCAGGTAAGAAGAGAGCCGAGGTTGCAGACAGACCCGGTGTTACAAGACATAATCAGTGGTTTGTTATCGGCGACGGCATTGAGCTTTTAGACACTCCCGGTGTTTTGTGGCCGAAATTTGAAGACCCTGCAGTAGGCGATAAGCTTGCGTTTATAGGTTCAGTCAAGGACGATATTCTTGACGTAGAAAGTCTGGCAGTCAGATTCCTTGAGGTTATGAAAAATGATTATCCCGAAAGGCTGACAGAAAGATATAAAATCACAGGCTTTGAAGATAAAGAGCCTTATGAAATTCTTGAAATGATAGGCAGAAAAAGAGGTATGCTCATTTCAGGCGGAGAAATAAATACAGAACGTGCGGCAACAACAATTCTTGATGAATACCGCGCAGGAAAGCTTGGTAAAATTACATTGGATAGCATACCACAGGAATAATTTTTAACTAAAAAATAACAAAACAGGTGTTTAATATGAAAAAGGTTTTTCGTTCACATATCATTTTGTTACTTGAGGGACGTCTTTTTTGTTTTATAATGTTATTTTGTTTGGCTCTTTTTGGGTACGCTATTGTTCAGTGCTTTAGGGAAAAAGAAATTTTATCATTTATAATGTTTCTATTTTTAGAGATTGTTGCAGTTCTTATATTTTATGCGACGTTCTGGAGGTTTTTTTGGCCTTTAATTTGGGGGAAATTGATTATTGATGATACGGGTGTCAAATGGAAATGCTTGTTTAAAAAGAGTATTTTTTTAAGTTGGAATGAATGTAAATATGTTGGTTTTGAAACATTTACAGAGGGTAATGTGATAAAAGTTGATTTTTATAATACAGGCTTTAGGTATATTTATTTTTCGACAACGCCGTACCCAAAGGAATTCAGCGGTAAAATAAATAAACTTAATTGTAAAGAAGGTTTTATAAAGTTTTTTTCTGTAAACGAAAAAATATGCAGTGCAGTTCTTGAACATATTGATGTACCGGCTTTGAAAACATTTACCGAAGAACAGCAAAGAATAAAGAGACGTGAAGACAGATTGCGTAAGAAAAAATCGGAGAGAAAAAAGAATAAAAAATCAAATTTAAAATAAAATTAATGGGCGATTGTATATCGCCCTCTTTTCGCAGAAAGGGAAATTTTTATGGATTACACTTTTGAACATCAGGCACATGAACAAGGCTTTCAGGTTGTCTGCGGAGTTGACGAAGCAGGCAGAGGACCGCTTGCGGGTCCTGTTTGTGCAGCGGCAGTAATTCTGCCTGACGGACTTGTTATCGAAGGTCTTGATGACAGTAAAAAACTTACAGAAAAAAAGCGTGATGCACTTTATGATGTTATCTGCGAAGATGCAAT
>JAZQWT010000175.1:0-9137 GCA_045632485.1 Acutalibacteraceae bacterium | reverse complement strand
TAGCGTTGCCTTACGATGCAGAAAAAGGCATTGTGTGGGATTACAACGAAGGTGACTACGCTTTTGTTGATTGTATAAAAACTGAAATAAAAGACGGTCAGCAGATTTTTACTTTCCGAGGTAAAGGGATAGGTCAGGAAGGAAGACCGAGACCGGCTGATTATAACAGCGACCAATTAATAGATGATATCTGTTTTGAAGATGAAAACGGAAACACAAAGACATATTATGCTTTTTGGGATTATCTTACTCCGTTAAATGAGGGTGGCACTTATATGTACGGAGATTTAGATATTTACGAAGAAACGGAATGCGTAACTTTTGAATATACCGTAAAAGCCGAACAGGAAACAGAAAATGCCTATTGGTATGTTGATGATTTGAGTGCAGAAATGAAGCAGAACAGATATATAGGCGAAGAAAAGCTTATAAATGGACACGAGCGTACATATAAGTTTATATTTGCCCCTGAAGATGTTAATAACCATACTTTCACAATGTATTTTTACTACAAGCCTTCATCAACTCATACATTGGAAACAATAAAAGTTACTTTTGAATTAACAGATAAGGAAGTCAAGGTCATTGATGAAAAACATTCGTGAAAGACGAAAATAAAAATATGGTAGAAGTATCATAAAACAAGAAAGAAGCTAAGTCTTCCTTATATTTTCACATATAGCGAAACGCCACCTTGTTCAGGTGGCGTTTTGCTGTATCTTCAATATTTTTCTGAGCTTTAATCCGAGAGTTGATGCAAGAACACACATTATAATGTCACCCGGCAGAGTCATTAAAAAGCCGTATGTGAGAATCCATTTTATACTGATTTCGTTTTGTAGATAAAATTTTGAAACGAGGAAGTAATAAGTGATGCCTACAAGATAAATTGCAATCATTCCCGCTAATGATGAGAAGAGAAATTTTTTGAAGCTTATTCCGCTTTCAGCGATTTTTCCCGTTATGAATGTGCCGAGAATAAAGCCGATGATATAACCGAAAGTAGGCTTGAGAATATATGAAAATCCGCCGCCCTCGGCAAAAACGGGAAGTCCCACAAGTCCGATGAAAACATAAACACAGACAGATAAAGAGCCTTTCTTACCGCCGAGAAGAAGTCCTGCAAGGCAGGTAAAAAGTGTCTGCAGAGTAATAGGCAGGGGAGTAGGGATTTTCAGAAAAGCACCGGTACATATAAGTGCAGTAAATAAAGCACAGATGCACATTTCTTTTGTCTTTTTCATTTAATCCCTCCTTGTTTGAAATTCATCACAGAATGTAACATAAAACGCATATGTTGTCAAGCGTTTCTTGACAGTGATTTTTCGTGATGATATAATTAACATAATATATTTAAGGAGATGCGGAAATGCTTTTCAACTCGTTGCAGTATGCAATATTTCTGCCGATAATATTCGCGATTTATTGGCTTTTACCTCATAAATACCGTTGGGTACTCCTCTTCGGTGCAAGTTATTATTTCTATATGAGCTGGAATGTAAAATACGTGGTACTTATTCTGTTTACAACCGTTGTTTCGTATTTTGCAGCACGGCTTATGGAAAAGACCGATAATCTACGCAAGAAAAAAGCACTACTGACCATTACGTTGGTTTCAAGCCTTGGTGTGCTGTTTGTGTTTAAATATTATGATTTCTTTGTTACGTCTTTCTGCGATTTGATGGCGAAAATGTCAATATATGCAAATCCGAAAACTTTAGGTCTGCTTCTGCCCGTAGGTATTTCGTTCTATACCTTCCAGACATTGAGTTATGTTATTGATGTTTACAGAGGTAACAGTAAAGCCGAAAAGCATTTCGGGATTTTTGCTACATTTATTGCTTTCTTCCCACAGCTTGTGGCAGGTCCTATTGAAAGAACAAACAACCTTCTTCCTCAGATTAAAGAAGAACATCATTTCAATTATGAACAAGCAGCCAACGGAATGAAAATAATGGCTTGGGGCTTTTTCAAAAAAATGGTAATTGCTGATAACCTTGCAGTATACGTTGACAGAGTTTATAACAATGTTACATATCACGAGGGATTTTCACTTCTTGCCGCAACGTTGTTTTTTGCAGTGCAGATTTACTGTGATTTTTCAGGTTATTCAGATATTGCACGCGGTTCATCAAAACTTCTCGGCATTGAACTGATGGAAAATTTCAGAAGTCCTTATTTTTCTTCAACAGTCAAAGAATTCTGGTCAAGGTGGCATATTTCTCTTTCAACCTGGTTCCGCGATTATGTGTATATCCCTCTTGGCGGTAACAGAGTAAAAAAAGCAAGACATTATTTTAATCTCCTGATTACTTTCCTTGTAAGCGGAATGTGGCACGGTGCAAACTGGACTTTCATTATATGGGGCGCAATTCATGGGGCTGCCCAGGTGATAGAAAATATTTTTCATATCAAAAGTGAAAAGCCGAACAAAATCAGACGTGCTTTATCTATGATAGTTGTGTTTGTGTTTGTCTGCTTTGCGTGGATTTTCTTCCGCGCACAGAATTTAAGCGAAGCCGTTTATGTGATTTCAAATATGTTCAACGGTATTGCTCAGCCTGTGGTATACATCAGGAACGGTATTGCAGATATGGGTATGTCAATACCTCGTCTTGCTGTGGCAGTAGGCATTTATATTATTCCTCTTGCAGTATATGATTACGTTTCTCTTAAAACAGATGTAATTAAATGGGTAAGCCATAAGCCGAAGCTTGTCAGACATATTTTCTACGGTGCAGTTGTTGCCATTGTGGTGGCTTTACACGCAATAGGGGAAGTTTCCTTTGTGTATTTTCAGTTTTAAGGGGGCGAGAGAGTGAAAAAGTTTATTGCAATTATATTGGTTTACTGTCTTGTTTTCGCTGTTATTCCCGCTTCAGTCTGTGTTTACATTGACCCCTATAATGTTATGCATCCTCTTGATATGCGTAGTAACGGTGTTGAGCCGAACAAGAATTTCATTAAAATGACATATATTCTCGAAAACCCGGATAAGTTCGATTCCTTTGTTTTCGGCTCGTCAAGAGTGGGTAACATTCACGTTGAAAATATTCCGGATTCACATTGCTACAATATGACCTATTCAAACGGTCTGCCGAAAGAACATCTTGATAACATCAGAACTTTTGTAGAAAACGGTATTATCCCAAAGAAAATTTATCTGGGTATAGACAGCCTTTCTTACACATCAGACCCATCAGAAAACCTGATAGGCTACAGAATGCCGTATGAATATTTAACTGAAAATTATCTTGAGTTTTTCAAAAATTATCTCGACCCTGCTGTGGTAGGCCGTGCAGCGTTTGAGGTTATGTCGAAAGATACCGCGAAAGAAAAAGATAACACCCGTTTTTATGAATACGGATGGAATTCTGATTATAACAAGAAAACAAAGTACGATTTCAAAAATGCAGAGCCCAGCATCGGCAAAGTTATGCGTATGGAAGAAACTCTGTCGGAAGTTAAAGAAATTGTAAAAATCTGTAAAGAAAACGGCATAGAACTTGCAGTGTTTACAAATCCTATGTATTCTGTAACTTATAAAGCATCTCTTGAAAGAGAGTATATGACTTTTCTTGAAAAACTTGCTGAAATTACACCTTACTACAATTTCAGCGGTTATAACGATATTACATTATCTTCGGCAAATTTCATTGATTCAAGCCACTATACTGCAGAAGTAAGCGATATGCTTATCGACTGTATGTGTAAGGGTAAGGTTGACGAAAAGCTTTACACCCAGGGCTTCGGCTGGCGAGTAACTGAAGAAAATGCTGATGAATTAATTGAAATACTTAAAAGTCAGATAAAATAACCGTAAAACCCAAAACAAAAGCTGTATCAGCATATTTGTGCTGATACAGCTTTTTATTGTTTATTAATTAATCAGATATTGAGGAATTCCTTGAAATCAGTTATGTATTTTCCTGCAGTTTCTTTTGTGTTACTTTCTGCAAAAATACGAAGTAAAGGCTCTGTGCCTGAAAAACGACAGATTACAAAGCTTCCGTCTTCAAAATAAACTTTGCAACCGTCTTCGTAATTTACTTTTTCAACCTTCTTACCAAAATCAGGAAGTTTCTTTTCTTCAAACACAATTCTTTCGATTGTTGCTTTGTATTCGGGAACAAAATGGAGGTTATCTTCAACCATTACGTAAATTCCGTATTCAGCCTCAAGCTCATCCATAATTTCAGCAGGTGATTTGCCGATAACGCTTACCATCTCCGCAAAGAGTGAAGCTGCATAAACGGAGTCTTTTCCGTGGATGTGACCGCGTACTGTAAGACCGCCTGAGGATTCACCGCCGAGAACTGCATTTGCTTCGTCGATTTTTGAAGAAATGTATTTAAAGCCTACAGGCACTTCGTAACACTTTTCACCGAAGCTTTCTGCAATTTTGTCAAGCATATGTGTTGTTGCAAGGTTTCTTACAACAGGACCTTTCCAACCCTTATACTTTACAAGATAGTAGTAAAGCATACAGAGAATTTCGTTTGCATCGATATACCTGCCTGATTTATCAATAACACCGAGGCGGTCACCGTCGCCGTCCATTGCAATACCTAAATCGTATTCGCCCTTTGTTACAGTATCCTTCAGAAGGCTTAATGTCTTTTCTGTGGGAGCCGGCATCATACCGCCGAAATATGCGTCTTTGTTAAGGTTGATTGTATCGATTGTGCATCTTGCAGTGTGGAAAATAACCTGCAGAGGATATGCACCAGAACCGTGCATTGTGTCGAAAAGAACACGCAGACCTCTTTCGCGAAGAGCCTCCATATCAAGCAAATTGATAATATCATCAAGGAATTTGTTGAAAGGATTTTTCCTGTAAACAATCTTACCTTCTTTAACAGTGGTATCAAAATCAAAAGAATCAACTTCTTCGGTTTCTGCAATCAATTCTTCAAGACGTCCTGTTGTTTCAAGGGGAGCATCTCTTCCTTCTTCAACAATAAGTTTAATACCGTTGTAATTTGCAGGGTTGTGGCTTGCAGTGATTTCAATACCGAAGTAAAGCTTTTCATCAAGCACTGTGTGCATAATAAGGGGAGTAGGTGCTGAACGGTTTAAAAACCACACTTCAATTCCGCCTGCTGATAAAACCTCTGCAACCCATTTTGCAGCACTTTCTGAAAGGAAACGTCTGTCATAGCCGATAATAATGGGCTTATCTGCTTTGTTCTCTTCACGTGCAAGCTTTAAAATACCTGCTGCAACAAGTTTAATATTTTCTTTAATAAAATCTTCACCGATTACGGCTCTCCAGCCGCCTGTACCGAATTTAATCATAATTAATAAACACCTCTTGGATTTATGCTAGTTCAATTGTCCATATGTAATCTGAATACCATACGCCTGCTGAGAAGCTTCTGCCACGAAGAACTACTTCATCCTCGTAAACTTCGACAGTGTAGCCCGTACCGTTTGCAATTCTTCCGCGTCCTGTAAGATACATATACTGGGGAAGGTTTATGCTATGGAATGTGCCGTCAGATTCAACACTTGTGTAGCCGAATATATTTTTCTGTTCTTCTTTAACGAAACCGCTGTGAATATGTCCTGAAATCATAAATACATTTTCATATGATTTAAGGATTTCTTCAACCTGCGCAGACTGGTCACCAAGACCGCCGTCATCAGGCTCCATATCATCCTCACCCCATGTTTCGGGAAGACCATGGCTCTGGTTTATGGGCCAATGGCTTATAACAAAAATGGGAAGACCGTCTTTTGATGCTGTTTCCATTTCAACTCTGAGCCATTCAAGCTGTTTGTCGCTGATATATGCAGCAGTTCTGTCCGTTTCACTTGCTAAAACGATAAATGTATAACCGTTGATTTTCGTTGAATAATATTCGTTTTCGATTTCTCTGCCTGCAATTTCTTTATTGTATTTAATAAAATATGTTCTTGCAAGGTCATACTTATCGTCTTCAGTCCATGTGTCATGGTTACCCTGAGCCATTATAAGGTTTTTTGCAGGAGTGTATCCTGAAAAAGCACTTTTAAGCATTTCCCATTCTGATTCTTCACCATGGTCTGTAAGGTCGCCTGAAAGCACAAGCGCATCAAGAGGACCGGAAAAATCTTCCATATCCTGAAGACCGAAACGGAGCATATCGCGTCTTGCTGTTTCCTTTGTCATATGAATATCGGAAATAACTGCAAAATTAACTTTGCAATTTTCTTCAAGTGGTTTTGTTTCTGCCATAAAGTCGCCGAATATGGGAGAAAAAGCAATACTCAATACCGACAAAATAACTGCAAGTACTTTTCTGATAAATACAATCATTTTTTCACCTTCTTCTTTTTTAATAATTCATTTTAACAAATAATAATTATTTTTTCAATATTAAACGAAAATGTAATTTAAGAATTTTCTTAAATCTGCATAAAACGCCATAAATTTCTGTGTGAAAGCAGACAGTACAGGCAATTCATTTTCAACACTTTCGCCTGTAGCGGTGCTGTCAAAAACAAAAGTGAATCTTCCGCCCGGTGCTACATCGCCGTTTGTATAGAAGTCCATTATGTCATTTTCCTGCATATTATCTGACCATTTGAAATTGAATTTCACTTCTTCATCGTTAAGAGCGAGGAGCTTTCTGTCAACAGCAATCTGCAGAATATTATCATTAACCGTAAATTCACCGGAACCGACGTTTTCAAAGTTCCATCCGCCTTTTGATTTTTCAATTGTCACTTTACCGTCTTCAGGCGAATTTCTGTTGATTACAAATTCAAAGCCCTCCCAGTTATCTGTTACACCGCTTGTGTCTGTGTCGATAAACAGACGCATCCAGTTTTTGTCTGTTGAGGGGGTAAGAGTGTCTTTTGTTTCAACGTAAAAATATATTTTTTCGTCATCGTAAGCAGCTTTGGCTTTTATGATGTCGTTACGCATTGTGTTGTTTGTGTAGTAAGTACCTTTCCAACCTGCAGAATCACGGCTTTTAGTTGAACCTTCATAATGATTGTATTCAGGCTTGACATCTGCCCATTGTGATACATCTGCAGTGATGTCAATTGTTTTTTCTGCGTTATTTTCAGGAAGAACGCCTGTACCCTTGAAACGTCTTACATTTTCAACAAGCTGGTAGTAATAATAGTCTTTCAGTTCGCCTTTTGATGGCTCAATGTCACGGCTGTATTCGGGACTGAACTGGTCAGGAAAAGCATTTTCTGTTCCGTTCCATTCATCAAATCTGCCGGCAATCCATTCGTTGAAACCTGTCACGAAAATAAAATCAGGGTCTTTCTCTATTGCGTAATCCCACTGCTGTTGGAAATTAAGCCCGTAGAAATGGGCGTTTTCTGTATTTTTATCGACAGTAATTTCTTTGCCGTTATATGTGTAACTGTAAGAATAATCACCGTCTGCCCAGCCTCTGCCCTGAACTGTTCCCATAGGACAATTCATTGCGTTAAGACCGTTTTCATTTGCATTCTGTGCAACAGAAACACACATCTGCTCAACATTTCCGTTAAGTCTTTTGCCGAAAAGAGTCTGCTCATAGTCAGAACACCATCCCCAGGTGTCATGCAGGAAGCTTGTGTCATTCGCAAAATATGTAGGTTCGTTTCTTCTGAAAGTGAAGAAATTATAGATTTCTCTGTCAGTTTTATCGGCGATATCAAGACAATTGAGGTTAGCCATTACAAGAGGTTTGCCCTCCCACAAAAACCATAAATCTTTGTATCTGCCTTTTGAGTAAACATCGTTGTAAAGCTGTCTTAACTGTGTGCGTGTATCTTCTTTCCCGGAAAAATTGAGTATAAATGCAACCTGAGGAACATCAACGCCTTCTTCTTTTGTCTCGGCCCAGACTTTGAAAAGTGTTTCATATCCCTCAATAAAGGTGTTTGTAGCGTTTGTGCAGTCGAAAATAATTACGTCAATGTCAGCGTCGGCTAAAAGCTCTGCGTGTTTACGCAAAACATATTCATCAAGGTTTGAATAAAAGCCGAGTAACGGCTCGTCCCAGAAATAAGGTCTTCCGCTGTAAGTGCCGTTCCAGGCAGGATGTTCGAAATCGTTCAGTGCTTCGGGATAAACATCAAGCACACTGCCAGTTGTGATTGCTTCATGGTCATTAATCCAGGGATAATGCCATGTCCAGTAAAACATACCTACAAATTTATCTTTTCTTTCTCCCACAGTTTCGCTGTTTTCTGAAAGTGTTCTGCCGAGACCGTCAACAGCTGCCCAGGTGCTTGGGTCAATTTTAGTGTTGCTTTCTTCAGCAGATGTAAAAAGTGAACTGCCGCAAAGCAAAATTGCAATAACGATAAGTAAGGATAACAACCTTTTCATAACTCAACCTCCAAGCAGAAAATCTGATATAAGCATTACTGCAAAGCCGACAAGTAAAGCGTATGTTGCACCTCGCTGACTGCCGTGAGCGTGAGTTTCCGGAATCATTTCATCGCTTATTACATAAAGCATTGTACCGCCTGCAAATGCCAAAGCAAAGGGGAGTATTGCAGATGCAATATTTACCGCAAAGAAACCGATTAAAGTGCCCACAACTTCAATCAGACCGGTAATAAGTGCTGATATAAAAGTTTTTTTAGGGCTGATTCCTGCCACAAGCATAGGTCCTATTATTACCATTCCCTCAGGGATATTCTGAAGGGCGATACCACCTGCAATAAGAAGTGCCTGAGAAGTATCTCCTGTGCCGAAAGAAACACCTGCAGCAATTCCCTCAGGCAGATTATGGATTGCAATTGCTGTAACAAAAAGAAGAACTTTACTTAATTTGTCGTTCTGAGTATGCTCCTCATTATCTGCACCTGCAAGTTTATGTAGATGAGGAACAATTTTGTCAATGATATTCAGTGCAAGTGCACCTGCAAAAATACCTGCCACAGTTATAAGAATTGCATATTTACCGCCGTAATCAAGCGACGGAATAATAAGCCCCAATACTGCTGCAGCCAGCATAACGCCTGCAGCAAAAGACAAAACGATGTCACTGAATTTATGGGAAATCTTTTTGAAAGCAAACCCGAGAATTGAACCGACAAGTGTTGCACCGCCAACACCGAGTGCTGTAAGCAAGACCATTTTCATTTACATATTCAACTCCTTAATAATCCCCTCGCAACCATCATGAATGTCGCGG
>JAZQWT010000174.1:0-42930 GCA_045632485.1 Acutalibacteraceae bacterium | reverse complement strand
CAGCATAAAAACATTCGAAGGACGGGGAACCGTCCTTTATTTCTGCGAATTTACATTTAGTTCATTTAAATTTGTTGACAGCAACAAGTTTTTGTGGGATAATTAGTTATTATTATAAATCAAGGAGGACTGAAGTTGGCTTCTATAATTGAAATGGATGAGATTTACTCTGCACCCATTATTGACGTTAAAAACCTTTCAAAGTCTTACGGCAAGAATCAGGTTCTTAACAACGTTTCTGTTTCTTTGAAGCCCGGTCAGATTATCGGTCTTTTAGGCCCCAACGGCTGCGGCAAAACTTCACTTATCAAAATTCTTACAGGTCTTATCAACGACTATTCCGGTGACGTTAAGGTTAACGGCCACAAACCCGGTGTTGAATCAAAAGCAGTTGTTGCATATCTTCCTGAAAAAACATATCTTGCTGATTGGATGCGTCCGATTGATGCCATCAATTACTTTGACGATTTCTTTGCTGATTTCGATAAAGAAAAGGCTCTTGCAATGATGAAGCATTTCAATCTGCCTATGAAGCAAAAAGCAAAAACAATGTCTAAAGGTATGCAGGAAAAGCTTCAGCTTCTTCTCGTTATGAGCAGAAAAGCAAAGCTCTACATTCTTGACGAACCTCTCGGCGGTGTTGACCCTGCAGCAAGAAGCTTTATTCTCGACACTATTATGCAGAACTACTCAAAGAACTCAACTGTTCTTCTTTCAACTCACCTTATTCATGATGTTGAAAGAATTTTTGACCACGTTCTTATGATTGGTAAAGGCCAGGTACTTCTTGATGAAGATACTGACAAATTAAAAGCTGACGGCAAAACAATTGAGGACGTATTTAAGGAGGTGTTCCACTTTGCTTGGGAAGTTAATTAAAAACGATTTTATAGCAAGTGCGCACTCCATGCTGGGTATTTACCTTGCAACACTTGCAGTTGGTGTTGTAACTGCCATAACTTATGCATTTGAAAGTCCCGCAATCATTCAGGGTATTGTAACGGTTGCTCTCCTCATTCTCAGCTTTGCAATTCTTATTATCCCTATTTTCCAGCTTTTATCCTATTTCAATAAATCTCTTTATTCAAATCAGGGTTATCTGAGTTATACTCTTCCTGTAAAGAGCCGTAATCTCCTTTTCTCAAAGGCAGTTGTTTCTTTCTCATGGATTACACTCAGTTACGCTTTCTACATCGGCATTTACACTTTCATCATAAAATATTTCTTCGCTAAGATGGACCCCGCAATCCTTGAGCAGCTTGAAGCAATTTATGATATGATTGATACATTGCCCGACAAAACAGTTATTTTCAAAGTTATTGCAGTTGTTCTTCTTCTTGCATTTGTTGAAATTCTTGTTCTTGTGTCACAGATTTTCTTCTCTATCACACTTTCAAACATCAAACCTCTCAATCAGCTCGGCGGTGCAGGCGGTGTGATTTTATTCGTGGCAATCTTCCTTGCAATGTTCACTGCATTCATTAACCTCACACAGTATTTCCCCCTTTCATTGTACGTTACAAACTCAAAAGTAATGCTTGTTGATAATGCAATGTACAGCACATCGGGAACACTCATCGGCATTGCAGGTATCATTTTCCAGGTAATTTGCACAGTGGTTATGTTTGTTGCTACAAATTATCTTATGAAGAAAAAAATCAACATCAAATAAATTTCAATGCACCGGAACAAAGTTGTTTCGGTGCGTTTTTTTTTGGAGTAAATTATGAATAAGAAGTTTAAAATTTTCCTTGTCAGTATGATTACTTTATGCGGTGTATGTTTTCTGGCTGCAGCTGCCATAAACATTTACATAATTGAATATTCAAAGCCATACATCATTTCCGAAGAAGAGGCTTCCGGAATGAACAAAGACTGTGTTATCGCCCTTGGTGCACAGGTTTACGCAGACGGTACTCCCTGCGACCAATTGTACGACAGAGTCAGCATTGCAAGTAAAATCCATATTGCAGGCGCAGGCAAAAAACTTCTTCTTAGCGGTGACGCACGAGACCCTGTCAACTATAACGAAATAAGTGCGATGATCGCAGTCGCCTTCGAAAACGGTGCAGGTTCAGATACTGTTGTAACAGACCCGTACGGGCTTAACACCTTTCAGTCTATGCACAGAATGAAAAACGAATACAGATTCGATTCCGCAGTTGTGGCAACGCAGGAATATCATATTTACCGTTCCGTTTTCCTTGCAAGAAAGCTGGGAATTGATGCGTACGGCGTATGCTCAGACCCTCGCAGTTATGCTTCCATAGCCTTTAACGAAGCAAGAGAATTTTTAGCACGTATCAAAGCTTTTTATTTGACAATTAATTTATAATATTATAAAATAATGGGGATAATATTTTCGGTGATATACATTGAAAAAACATTTCCCTATCGGTATGAGAACAGCTAAAACTGCTTTAAGCGTTTTAATATGTCTGTTGATTTATAAATTATTTTATTATCTCAATATGCATTTGGGCGAAAATGGAATCGTCTCTTTTGTGCACGATTATTTTTTCGGCACTTCTCCCAGTTTTGCCTGCATTGCAGCTGTAATATGTCTTCAGGATACCATCGAAAGTTCTGTACAATTCGGAATAAGCCGTATTCTCGGTTCTGTTCTCGGCGGTATTGCAGCTGTGTTTCTCAGCCTTGTAAATGCAAATTTTCTTGCTTCACGAGGTGACATTTTCGTGTGCGTTTTCGGCGTTATACTGCTTATCTGGATTTGCAACACTATTTCACGAAAAGAAGCTTCTTCCATCACCGTAATTACTTTTCTGATAATCATTATCGGCATAGATTTTGCACGGCCTATCGTTGCTGCAGTAAACAGAAGCTTCGGCACTGCAATAGGAGCTGCAATTTCAATTTTTATAAATAAAACAGTAAAAGCACCTGTAATAAAGTAGGACATCCTTTCATATAGTGTACAAAAAGAAAGGATGAACAACATGAGATTTATTATCAGAAAAGCCGAAGAAAAAGACCTTCCCTGCATTCTTCAACTCTTTGAAAAGAAAAATGATTTTTCTGTTTCATCACCGGGAAAAGAGAAAAAACTGATTTTCGCAAATATGTTGAAAGATAATGCAAAACATATATTGGTAGGTGAAAAAAACGGAGTAATCACCGCATTTATTTCAATGAAAATCGAAGCGGCTTTTGAAAACTTCCTTGGTCTTACAGCCTATATTACCGATATAAAAACCGATATGTGTCATGCGGAAATACTTACAGCTATTCTATCACGTGCTACTGCAATCGCAATGGAAAACGGATGCAGGTCAATTGTACTTTGCGATAACTTTGTAAATGCAGAATCAAATGCCGTTTATTCAATCTGCAATTTCAGACAAAGCAATACTGTTTACTTTAAAAATCTATAAATTTTAAGGATATGATAAAATGAGGAAGTTTAAATTCGATAAGAAATACATACCTGCTTTTATTCTGGCTGCAGCATGTCTGGTTGTGGCTGTACTGTGTATTGTAAAAGCAGTTGGAGATATAAAGTATCATGAGGATTTAAGCCAGTCTTCAGTTATTGACCCGACACAGATTATCCTTATTGCAGATGGCGGAAACGACAAAAAAATCCCCAAAAATACATATCTTGCCATTGACGACCTTATGCAGAAAGGTTTTACATACATGAAAATTGATGCCCGTCTTACAAGTGATAAAAAATGGGTTTCTCTTGCAGAAGAAGATATCTCTTCCGTCACCAACGGACACGGCAAGGTTTCTGAATATAAATATTATGAACTGATGAATCATAATATTAAAGGTGCACCCGCTTTTACTAATCCTGTTATTGAACTCGTTACAGATACAGTATCATATGCTTTGAGCAATTCAATAACACCTGTTGTTTATGTTCACAATAACTCAAAAAGTGCAATACGCACTCTGATTGAAAATATATCAGGCGTAACATCCAACGCTTTCTACCTTGCAACTACTGACTCAACGGCTATTGAATATGCAAAAAAAACTTATCCCACAATTCTCTGTATGTATTACGTTGATGAAATCACTGAGGAGGCTATTGCTTTCTGCAGAAACACCGGCTCCACTCTCTGTTTCAATGCAAAAAACAAAAATAATACACAAGAAAAATTAGAGCTGATGTTTTTGGAAGAAATTGCTATTGCATGTTACGGCACAGAAACACTTGCCGAAGTGGAAGAGCTTTATAAAATCGGAATCAGACAGTTTATCAATGACAGTATAGAAATAGGTGCTATTCAATGACGGAAGAAATTTATGATATAGAGGGTATGCACTGTGCTGCCTGCTCTTCTTCCGTGGAAAGAGTTACAAGAAAACTCCCCGGTGTGAAAGAAAGCAGCGTCAATCTCCCTCTCAACAGACTGACAATAGTATATGACGAAAGCCTTACAACCCAGGAAGATATTATAAACAAAATTAAAAAAGCAGGTTTCGCCGCAACTTTGCACACAGAAGAAAAACCTGCAGAAGAAGATAATATTTCTTCTTTCAGAAAAGAAAAAATCTCGCTGGTGGCATCAATCTGCCTCTCGGCGATTTTGCTTTTTCTGTCTATGGGGCAAATGCTTTTTCCGCAGATGCCTGTACCTGAAATAATATCAATAAACACAAGCCCTCTGAATTTCGCACTTGCGCAGTTGGTATTAAGTATACCTGTGCTGATTCTCGGCAGAAAATTCTTTATAAACGGGTTTAAGTCAATTTTCCATCTTAACCCTAATATGGATTCGCTTGTGGCTTTAAGCAGCACCGCATCTTTAATTTACAGCATTGTTATGACATGCCTTATTCCGCAGAATATTCACGCAGTGCATAATCTTTATTACGAATCAGCCACTGTGGTTGTAGCACTTGTATCGGTGGGTAAATATCTGGAAGAAAAGAACAAAGAGAAAACTAAAAGTTCAATTTCTGCACTTATGTCACTTTCACCTGACACAGGCATTTTAGTTGACGAAAACGGACAATGGGAAGTGCCTGTAAGTATGCTCAAAGAGGGCGATATAATACTTGTAAAGCATGGTTCAAAAGTGCCTGTTGATGCAGTTGTTACAGAAGGAAAAGGCAGTGCTGACGAATCAATGCTTACGGGGGAAAGTATTCCTGTGGAGAAGAATTCAGGCGATGAAATTATCGGCGGAAGTATTCTGACAGGTGGTGCAGTTTATGCACGTGTTACACGTACAGGAGAAAACACAACTCTTGCAGGAATTATACGTTTTGTCGAAGATGCTCAAAGCAAAAAAGCACCTATTGCAAGAGTAGCAGACAAAGTTGCAGGTATATTTGTCCCACTTCTTATCGGCATCGGATTGATTGCAGGTGCAATATGGTTTTTTGTAAACCGTGATTTATCTTTCAGTCTTAAAATCTTCACTTCTGTACTTGTTATCGGTTGTCCTTGTGCAATGGGACTTGCAACACCTACTGCAATTATTGTGGGCACAGGTCTTGGTGCAACAAAAGGAATTTTAATCAAAAACGGTGAGGCACTCGAAACGATCCACAAAGCAGATGTTGTAATTTTTGATAAAACAGGTACAGTTACGGAAGGCAGAATGACTGTTACTGATACTATTTCAGAAAACAAAGAAAAACTCCTTGCCACCGCATATTCACTCGAAAAAATGTCGGAACATCCCATTTCAAGAGCAATCTGTGAAAAGGCAAAAGAGGAAGAGATTTCAGACTTTGAGATAACTGATTTTGAAAGCCTTGCAGGATTTGGTTTAAGCGGTAAAAATACAGAAAACAAAAAAATCCTTGCAGGCAATGCAAGGCTGATGAAAAATAACAACATCAATATTGATAAGTTCAACAAAGAAATTCTGTCTCTCACAGAAAAAGGAAAAACTCCTGTTTTTGTGGCAGAAGAAAATAAAATTCTCGGCATAATCGGTGTTGCAGATACATTAAAAGAAAACGCAGAAAAAGCAATCAGAAATCTTAAAGAGATGGGTCTTCATACAGTTCTGCTTACGGGCGATAACAAAAAATCCGCAGAATATATAGGTGCTCTTGCAGGCTTTGATGAAATCATCTCTGAAGTTTTACCCGAAGAAAAAGCAGATGTTGTTAAAGGTTTTCAGCAGAAAAACAAAACTGTTATTATGGTTGGTGACGGAATAAACGATGCCCCTGCCCTGACTCAGGCTGACATAGGCTGTGCCGTAGGGAAAGGCAGTTTTGTGGCAGTTGAATCAGCAGGAATAGTGCTTATGAAAGACAACCTTGAAGATGTGGACAAGGCAATAAGTTTGAGTAAAGCCACAATCCGCAATATCAGGCAAAATCTTTTCTGGGCTTTCTGCTACAACTCCCTTGCAATCCCCGTTGCGGCAGGTGTGCTCTACCCCGCATTCGGTCTGCTCCTCTCACCTATGATTGGTGCAATAGCAATGAGTTTAAGTTCACTTTTTGTGGTAACAAACGCCTTAAGGCTTAGGCAGACGGGAATCGAACCCATCACGCCTGACAAATGATAATTTTCCGCTTGACTTGTCTCATCACTTGAAATACGGCAGTATTCCTGCGTTCTTCGACCACGTCAGAGCAAAAAAAATTCTCTATTTGGCAGGTCGCAGAGTTTCTGCCGTCGAATTTTTCGTACGGCAAAGTACGAATTTGCAGGAAAGCTGACGCTTTTCAATAATGAGTGCGAAGCCGCACGGAATAAGGCGACGAGCGAAACCGTAATGTGTTCGACTCCCGTCTGCCTATGGGAACTCAGCGAAAATCCAACGGCTTTTTTTATTTATTCAATTCTTTTAACTGATTATTGGTTCTTGTATCAACCCATACAACCGCTTCAAAAGTACCGATTGCAGTAAGCATATGCCAGAAAGAATGGCCATGGAAGTTACCGAGAGCAATGGAATTGATTTCGTTATCTCCCCAGAGAGATGTTATTATAAAAGCAGAAATAAAAGTTACGAAAATAAGAAGGACAATGCCTAACTCATTTTTGGGAATTGTTCTGAATTTGTTGAAGAGAATGTAGAAGAGAGCAATACAGGTAAGGAAACAACCGAATTCAGCAAAAGACAAACCACCGTGGTCGCCACCCATATCAAAAGGCATTCCGTTTGCATCTCTTCCGCCAATCCAGAGGGGACGATTTTTCTGCACAAACACTTCAAAGGTTAACCACAAAAGAACCAATCCTGCCCAGATAGATGTGCCGATATTTATTTTGTTGCGTTTCTTTATGTCATCGCTATAAAACTCATAAGAAAAACAAATTACACCCGACCAAGCCATAAGCTCTGTAAATGACATATCTATGTAGCTTGCAAGTAATTTTGTTGTAATTATTCCCGGAGAAAACTCACCATAGTCAGCTGTGTGCATTCCGACCGAAGTAACACTCATTACTGCTACGATTGAGAAAAACATATACCAATACCATTTTTTATTCTTCTTGCAAAGCAGAATTACGATAGCACACAAAGATGCAAGTGTGTATACCCAGTTTGTCATTGTTGCTGCATACTGTGCACAATACTGACCGAAGGTTGTTGCTGCAAAGCCACTATCTGTTGAAGCAAGAGCAATAATTTCTTCCCATGTCATATTATACAAATCAAACCAGCGTATAAAATTAAGATTTGATATAGCCTCTTTCACTTGTGCAATCGTGTCCGCAAGACTAAAAGTTATTATAGCCTGCCACGCCATAGTAAACGGATTCATTTAACTTTTCCCCTCTTAAATTAATTTAACAAGGTAACATTATATCAGAAAATGTTTAATAATTCAATGCTTATAATAAATTTTAATAAATATTTACTTATCAGGAAAAAATAAGACCCTCATCACCTGTTGGCGATGAGGGTTATTTCAGTTTGTTAACGTATCTTCAGACAACTCAGATGAGTTCGATGATGCACATTTCTGCTGCGTCACCGCGGCGAGGGCCTGTCTTGATAATACGGCAATAGCCGCCGTTTACTTCCTTATATTTAGGAGCAACTTCATCAAACAATTTCTTAGCAACATCTTCTTTTGTAAGATATGCCAATACCTGACGTTTTGATGCAAGAGAACCGTCTTTTGCGACTGTAATCATTTTTTCAGCCATTGAACGAACCTCTTTTGCTCTTGTAACGGTGGTTTCAATTTTGCCGTTCTCGATAAGATATGTTACCATAGCTCTGAGCATAGCTTTGCGATGATCGCTTGTTCTGCCGAGTTTTCTGGTACCTGGCATTTAAAATCACTCCTTTATTCTTCTTCAGCGCGGAGCTCGAAACCAAGGGAGGACAACTTTGCAACAACCTCGTCAAGAGATTTTCTACCAAGGTTTCTAACCTTCATCATGTCGTCCTCAGACTTGTTAATCAAGTCCTCAACAGTATTGATACCCGCTCTCTTCAAGCAGTTGAATGAGCGTACGGACAGGTCAAGTTCCTCAATGGTCATCTCTAAGATTTTTTCTTTACCGTTGTCATCTTTCTCGACCATAACCTCTGTATCGTATGCCTCATCAGAGAGGTCACCGAAGAGGTTGAGGTGCTCGTTGAGGATCTTGGCTGCGAGAGAAACGGCTTCCTTAGCTGTAATTGTGCCGTTTGTCCACACTTCAAGTGTCAACTTGTCGTAGTCAGTAATCTGACCTACACGTGTGTTCTCAACTGTATAGTTAACCTTGATTACGGGAGTATAAATTGAGTCAATAGCGATTACGCCGATTGCAGGCTGCATAATTTTCTTATTACGCTCTGCTGAAACGTAGCCGCGTCCCTTATCGCAGGTCAACTCCATATACACATGAGCATTTTTGTCCAAAGATGCAATGTGGTGGTCAGGATTGATGATTTCAACTTCACTGTCAGTTTTGATATCACCTGCAGTGATTTCGCCTTCACCGTCTGCCTCGATGTACATTACTTTAGGACCGTCACCGTGGAATTTGAGGATTACTTCCTTCAAATTAAGAACGATTTCTGTTACGTCTTCTTTAACGCCCTCAATTGTCGAGAACTCATGGAGAACGTTATCTATTTTTACGGATGTGATTGCATAACCCGGAAGAGATGAGAGAAGAACTCTTCTCATGGAATTACCAAGTGTAAGACCATATCCTCTTTCAAGGGGTTCAAGTACAAACTTACCGTATGTGCCATCGGCCTCATGTGCGAGTGTTTCTATTTTCGGTTTCTCTATTCCAATCATGTGAAAACCTCCTTCGTTTATGATAGGTACTCTTTTAGCTTATGCGGCAAAGTTAAGGTCCACTGCCGCCAAACCCCATATCCGACTAACCTGCGGATTATTTAGAGTAGAACTCAACGATAAGATGTTCTTCAACGGGAGCACCGATCTGATCACGCTCGGGAAGAGCAGCGATTTTTGCTGTTGCAGCATCTTTGTTAAGATCGAGCCACTGGGGAACGGGACGTGATGCGTTAGCTTCAAGAACTGCCTTGAATTTGTCGCTGTCCTTACTTTTGCTCTTAATAGAAACCGTATCTCCTACTTTGAGAAGATATGACGGAATATCAACTTTCTTTGAGTTTACTTCATAGTGTCCATGAATTACAAGCTGTCTTGCTTCTGCTCTTGAGTTTGCCCAGCCGAGAAGATAAATTACATTATCAAGTCTGCTTTCGCAAATTCTGAGAAGGTTTTCACCTGTAACACCCTGACGTTTCTCAGCCATCAGGAAATATTTATGGAACTGAACTTCATTTACACCGTAGTAACGTCTTGCCTGCTGTTTAGCACGAAGCTGAAGACCGTATTCAGAAATCTTCTTACGGCTCTGGCCGTGCTGACCGGGAGCATATGAACGACGTTCGAAAGCGCATCTTTCTGTATAGCATCTATCGCCTTTAAGGAAGAGCTTTTTGCCTTCACGACGGCACAATTTACATACCGGACCGGTATATCTTGCCATAATATTACACCTCCAAAATTTAGGTTATACGCGTCTTCTCTTGGGAGGACGGCAGCCGTTATGGGGAATAGGAGTTACGTCCTTGATCATTGTAACATCAAGGCCTGCTGTCTGCAATGCTCTGATTGCAGCTTCACGTCCCTGACCGGGGCCTTTAACGTAAACCTCAACTGTTTTCATACCGTGGTCAATAGCAACTTTTGCTGCTGTTTCTGCTGCTGTCTGAGCTGCGAAGGGAGTTGATTTTCTTGAGCCTCTGAAGCCCATTTCACCTGCACTTGCCCATGACACAGCGTTACCCTGTGTATCGGTAATTGTTACGATAGTGTTGTTGAAGGTGGATTGAATGTGTGCTGCTCCACGCTCAATATTTTTGCGCTCACGGCGACGGCGTGTAGCACCAGCTTTTTTAACTACTTTTGCCATTACTTATTCCTCCTTCAATTATTTCTTCTTGTTAGCTATTGTCTTCTTCGGACCCTTACGTGTACGTGCGTTTGTCTTTGAACGCTGGCCTCTTACGGGGAGACCTTTGCGGTGACGTACGCCACGATAGCAACCGATTTCGATAAGCCTTTTAATATCAAATGCTGTTTCTCTTCTGAGGTCACCTTCAACTTTAACGTTGTGGTCGATATACTCACGAAGTTTTGAAACATCTTCTTCAGTCAAATCCTTAACTCTTGTGTCAGGATTGATACCTGTTGCTGCTATAATGTCACTTGCAGTTTTGCGACCAATACCAAAGATGTAAGTAAGAGCGATTTCAACTCTTTTTTCTCTCGGTAAGTCAACACCTGAAATACGTGCCATTTGTCAGTTGCACCTCCATTAAGTGGTTTGCGTCGGATTAACCCTGACGCTGCTTGTGCTTGGGATTTTCACAGATAACCATGATTTTTCCCTTGCGTTTAATAATCTTGCACTTCTCGCAAATTTTCTTTACAGAAGGTCTGACTTTCATAATTGAATACCTCCTAAAATACTTGCATTGTATAGTATTTTTCTATACAGTTTCTTATTTGGATCGCCATGTGATACGACCTCTTGTCAGGTCATACGGCGACATTTCTACAGTCACTTTGTCTCCAGGAAGAATACGAATGTAATTCATTCTGAGTTTTCCTGAAATATGAGCTAAGATCTTAACTCCGTTTTCCAACTCAACATTGAATGTTGCGTTCGGAAGAGCTTCGATAACGGTTCCTTCAACCTCTATCATATCCTGTTTGGACATTACCAATTACCTCCTGATGATTTGTCTGACCCGGATTTTATTCTTCCGAGTGCTTTCTTTAACCTTCCATTGGCTGCCATTTCTTCGGGTAAAAGCATATATGAAGTAGGTTCAATATGCTTTGGGTTTTTACGTTTAGGCTTCTCAACCTTACGCTCTTTCCCGTCGCTGATGAAAACATAATTTTCATCAATCCCGACAACCGCAAAAATATCGTTCGAATCGTGTCCGGCTTTCGACCTGACAACTCTGCCCACTTCTATCTGCACTACTGCGCCTCCTCTTAAAGAGCTGTAAGAATTACAGGTCCGTCCTGAGTTATCGCAATTGTGTGTTCAAAATGTGCTGAGAGTTTTCCGTCAGCCGTTTTAACCGTCCAGCCGTCTGACATTGTTTTTACGCCCGGTACACCCTGGTTAATCATGGGTTCAATGGCAATAGTCATGCCCGGCAACAGACGCACACCTCTTCCCGGTGTGCCATAATTCGGTACGCTGGGGTCTTCATGGACTTTTCTTCCGATGCCGTGGCCTGTAAAAGACCTTACAACACCATATCCTCGCGATTCACAGTAATTCTGGATTGCCCAACCGATATCGCCGAGTCTGCCGCCTGCGAGTGCCATTTTAATGCCTTCGTAAAGGCTGTCTTTTGTCACATCGCACAGCCGCTGCGCTTCGGGACTTATTTTGCCCGCCGCGAAAGTGGCAGCATTATCGCCGTTATATCCTTCGAGCTCGGCTCCAAGGTCAATACTTACGATGTCGCCTTCTCTGATTACTCGTTTTTTGCTTGGAATTCCGTGAATAACCTCATCGTTTATGGAAATGCATGCGGTAGCAGGAAAATCATACAGATGTAAGAAGTTGGGATTTGCTCCCTGCTTCTTTATATAATCGTATGCGATCTTATCGATTTCAGCGGTCGTGACTCCCGGCTGAACTGCCTCTCCTGCTGCCTTTAATGCCCCTGCCGATATTCTGCAAGCCTCGCGCATCAACGCGAGCTCGCGGCTGGTTTTGAGCACTATCATGCTTAATCCTCCAAAGCTTTGAGGGTAAGAGCAGTTGTATCTTTAACTTCTTCCTGACCCTCTACTACGCAAAGGATACCTTTGTTTCCGTAGTAAGTTTTAAGCGGTTCTGTCTGATCATGATAAACATTAAGTCTGTCAAGAACCGTATCCGGATGGTCATCCTTTCTCTGAACAAGCTCGCCACCGCAAAGATTGCAGATACCGTCTTTTGCAGGTTTCTTGTACTCCAGGTGATATGAAGCACCGCAGTCCTTACAAACGCGTCTGCCTGACATTCTCTGAACAATCTTTTCGTCAGGAACTTCGATGTCAATTACCTTATCAATGATAATACCCATTGCATCGAGAGCTTCTGCCTGAGGAATTGTACGGGGGAAGCCGTCAAGGATAAATCCGTTATTACAATCATCACAAGCAAGTCTGTCCTTGATGATGCCGATTACAACTTCATCGGGAACAAGTTTGCCTGCATCAATAAATGATTTAGCTTTAAGTCCCATTTCCGTTCCGTTCTTAAGAGCTTCACGGATAATGTTACCGGTTGAGATTGCAGGTATTGAAAGCTTATCGCAGATAACCTCTGCCTGAGTTCCTTTACCTGCACCCGGTGCTCCAAGAAGAATAAGTTTCATACTTTTTTCTCCTTTTCTCAATTAATCAAGGAAGCCCTTGTAATGACGCATCATCATCTGGCTTTCGAGCTGTTTAACAGTTTCGAGAGCAACACCAACAAGGATGATGATTGATGTACCGCCAAGTGAAATGTTCATACCGTTCTCAAGGAAGAGTGAGCAAATCTGTGAGTAGAGAATCGGGAAGATTGCAACTACGCTGATAAGCAAAGCTCCGAGAAGAGTGATTCTTGAAAGAATCTTGCCGATATAATCTGATGTGGGCTTGCCGGGACGAATACCGGGGATTGCACCGCTATTCTTTCTGATGTTGTTAGCCATTTCGATGGGATTATACTGAATTGTTGCATAGAAGTATGCAAAGAAGATAATCAATACGAAATACATAATACCGTATGCCCAGTGGTCTGAAGCAAAAACTTCAAAGAATTTTTTCCAGCCGTCTGAGGGGTTCTTAACGAACAACTGAATAGTGGGCGGAAGTGAAAGAATTGATGAAGCGAAGATGATGGGCATAACACCTGACATATTAACCTTAATCGGAATATGAGTGCTCTGTCCGCCGTACATCTTACGGCCTACAACTCTTTTTGCATACTGTACGGGGATACGTCTTTCTGCGTTGTCCATCCAAACGATGTAAGCAATCATAAGAAGACAGATTACAACAACTAAGGGAGAAAGAGCGTAGTAAGCTCCGCCGTATCTGAAATAACCATATTCAGGGCTGAAGAGATTAGCGAGCATTGTGGGGATACGAGATACGATACCTGCAAAGAGAATCATTGAAATACCGTTACCGATACCTTTTTCGTTAATCTGTTCGCCGAGCCACATGATAAGTGCAGCACCTGCTGTGAAGCAGAGGATAATTGTTATTGCCTGTAATACAGCTGAGAATCCTGTGAATTCTGCACCTGATGCTGAAGTTGAAAGATATCCACCATTTCTGAGGAAGAAGTAGTAAGCTGTACTCTGCATAATTGCAAGAGCAACTGTTACGTAACGAGTGATAGTAGCAATTTTCTTTCTACCTTCTTCGCCTTCTTTTGAAAGTCTTTCAAGAGCAGGAATAGCAACTGTCAAAAGCTGCATAATAATTGAACTGTTGATGTACGGAGTGATTGACATAGCAAAGATTGTACCATAGCTGAATGCTTCACCCGTCATAATGTTGAGGTACTGAATGAATGTACCTGCATATACGCTTGAGTCCAGACCGTCCGCAAGATTAACAAAGGGAACGGGAATAACTGAACCGATTCTGAAAATTAAAACGATGAGAGCGGTGAAAAGGATCTTTTTGCGAAGCTCGGGAATTTTCCAAGCATTTACAAAGGTTTTGATCATGATTATACCACCTCTGCCTTTCCGCCAGCAGCTTCAATTTTTGATTTAGCTGTTTCAGAATAAGCGTTTACCTGAACAGTAAGTTTCTTAGAAATTTCACCATTGCCAAGAACTTTTACACCGTCAAGTGTTTTCTTTACGAGACCGCTTGCTACAAGAGCCTCGATTGTTACTGTATCGCCATCATTGAATGCCTTGTCAAGGCTTGCAAGATTTACAATAGCAAATTCCTTGCGGAAAATGTTGTTGAAGCCTCTCTTAGGAATTCTTCTCTGCAAAGGCATCTGACCGCCTTCAAAGCCGATCTGCATACCTCTACCGGCACGTGCCTTCTGACCTTTATGTCCTTTACCGGCTGTTTTACCCTGACCGGATGCGGGACCTCTACCGATACGTTTACGTTCTTTTGTTGAACCGGGTACCGGAGAAAGTTCGTGCAGTTTCATTTGTCGCACCTCCTTGCTTACGCTTCGGTTACCTCGATGAGGTGGTTAATTTTGTTTATTTTTCCTTGTGTCTGCGGATTTGCAGGCTGTACAGCCACATCTCCGATTTTGCGAAGACCAAGTGCATGAGCGGTGGCTATCTGGTCTTTCTTGCTTCCGATTAAGCTTCTAACGAGCTTTACCTGAACGTTTGCCATTTAATCCACCCTCCTTAACCTAAAATTTCTTTTGTTGATTTTCCACGAATCGCTGCAACTTCTTCTGCGTTGCGAAGCTTGGAAAGACCGTCAATTGTTGCTCTAACAACATTGCACGGATTGTTTGAACGAAGAGCCTTAGAACGGATGTCCTTGATACCTACTGTTTCAACAACAGCACGAACGGGACCACCAGCGATAACGCCGGTACCGGGTGCAGCGGGTTTCATAAGAACTACGCCTGCGCCGAATTTACCGATTACTTCGTGAGGAATTGTTGTTCCTTTAAGAGAAACTTTAATAAGATTCTTTTTGGCATCTTCGATACCTTTACGGATAGCATCCGGTACTTCGCCGGATTTACCGAGGCCGAAGCCTACGGTGCCGTTACCATCACCAACAACTACAAGAGCTGCGAATTTGAAAATTCTACCACCCTTAACAGTTTTAGAAACACGGTTGATAGTAACAACTCTTTCCTGAAGCTCGTTTGCCTGTGTTTCAATATTAGCCAAAGTTATTCCTCCTTCATTAGAACTTGAGGCCGCCTTCACGGGCGCCTTCGGCCAGCTCTTGTACACGGCCGTGATATATATATCCGCCACGGTCAAATACTACATCTGTAATATCTTTCTCGATGGCTCTCTTTGCGAGCATTTCGCCAACCTTGCGGGCTGCGGATTTATTTCCGCCGTATTCTTCAAAATCTTTCTCAACAGATGATGCGCTAACAAGTGTTACACCGTTTACGTCATCGATTAACTGAGCGTAGATATTCTGAAGGGAGCGGAATACATTAAGGCGAGGACGCTCTGCTGTTCCGTTGATTTTAGCACGGACTCTCTTATGGCGCTGACTTCTTGCCTTATTGCTGTCAGGTCTGTTAACCATAATTTTTCACTCCTTGATATTAGATTATTTACCGCCCTTAGCGGCCTTACCTTCTTTGCGGCGGATGTATTCGTCAACATACTTAATACCCTTGCCTTTGTAAGGTTCGGGGGGACGTACTTCGCGAACTTCTGCTGCAAACTGGCCGACTTTCTGTTTGTCAGATCCTGAAATAATGATCTTGTTCGGACCGGGAACTTCGATTTTGATATCGTCGTTCTCTTTGAAAGTAACAGGATGAGAGTAACCTACTGTAAGAACGAGTTCGTTGCCGTTCTTTGCAGCACGGTAACCAACGCCGTTAACTTCGAGCTCTTTTGAGTAGCCCTTGCTTACGCCCTCAACCATGTTAGCGATGAGTGTACGTGTAAGTCCGTGAAGAGACTTATTAAGGTTCTCATCGTTAGGACGAGTTACTGTGATAACAGCGCCGTCCTTTTCAACTGTGATATTCTTGTGCACTGTTCTGGTGAGTTCCCCTTTGGGACCTTTTACGGTTACAGTGCTGCCGTCGATTGTTACATCAACACCTGCCGGAATATCAATCGGCATCTTGCCTATACGTGACATTCTAACAGCACCTCCTTACCAGATGAATGCAAGAACTTCACCGCCGACATTTGCCTTGCGTGCGTCCTTGTCTGTCATAATACCCTGTGATGTTGAAACAATTGCGATACCAAGGCCTTTCATAACCTTAGGCATATCTTCGCAACTTGAGTAAATACGCAGACCGGGTTTTGATACTCTGCGTAAACCGGTAATGACCTGACTTTTGTTCGGGCCGTACTTAAGGATGATTTCCATCATACCCTGTTTACCGTCTTCTTCAACTGAAAAACTTTTGATATAACCCTCATCAACAAGAATCTGAGCAATTGCCTTTTTCATGTTGGATGCGGGAACTTTCACCGAGTCATGCTTCGCTGAGTTAGCGTTTCGGATTCTAGTAAGCATATCGGCGATAGAATCAGTAATTTGCATACCGTCAACCTCCTTTTAACAACTGCTCTTACCAGCTTGCCTTCTTAACTCCAGGAATCTTGCCTTCATGAGCAAGTTCTCTGAAGCAGATACGGCATACTCCGTACTTACGAAGGTAGGCATGTGGTCTACCGCAGATTTTGCATCTGTTGTACTGTCTTGTTGAGAATTTAGCAGCTCTCTGCTGTTTCTCTTTCATTGCTTTCTTGGCCACAGTGATTCCTCCTTACTTTGTGAACGGAGCGCCCATAAGTGTAAGCAATTCACGGGCTTCTTCGTCTGTATTTGCGGTAGTTACAAAGCAAATGTCCATACCGCGAACTTTGTCGATTTTATCGTAATCGATTTCAGGGAAAATAAGCTGTTCTTTGATACCCATTGAGTAGTTACCACGGCCATCAAATGAATTAGGATTAATACCTCTGAAGTCTCTTACGCGGGGGAGAGCGAGATTGAAGAATCTGTCAAGGAATTCATACATTCTGTCTCCACGAAGTGTTACTTTAACACCGATTGTCATACCCTCACGAAGTTTGAAGTTAGCAACTGATTTCTTTGCTTTACAACGGATGGGTGTCTGACCTGTGATCTGCTTGATATCTGTAACGATAGCATCGATAACCTTGGGGTTTTCTCTTGCTTCGCCGCAACCAACGTTGATTACGATTTTATCAAGCTTCGGGATTTGCATAACACTTTTATATTCAAACTTTTTCATCATTGCAGGTGCAACTTCGTTTGTATAAAACTCTTTTAATCTTGCTGCCATGTCATGTTTCCTCCCTCTTATTTAATTTCTGCGAGGCAGTCTTTCTTCTTGCAAACGCGAACTTTTTCGCCTTTTGCATTGATTTTGCTGCCTGTTCTTGTAGCCTGACCGCATTTGGGGCATACAAGCTGAACTTTGTCAGCATAGAGAGCACTTTCAGCCTTTACAAGACCGCCCTGTTCGCCGGCCTTACGGGGTTTAACGTGCTTTGTTACGATATTGATGCCTTCAACGATAACTTTACCCTCTTTGGGAGATACCTCAAGCACCTTACCTCTTTTACCGCGATATTTGCCGTTGATTACAACGACTTCATCGCCTGTTTTAACGTGAAGTTTACTCATGTTGTTCTCCTCCCTATTAAAGCACTTCGGGAGCAAGTGAAAGAATCTTTGTGAAATCTTTTTCACGAAGTTCTCTTGCTACCGGTCCAAAGATACGTGTGCCTTTGGGATTTTTATCTTCTCTGATTATAACGGCTGCATTTTCGTCGAAACGGATGTATGTTCCGTCTTCACGACGAACGCCGCTAGCTGTACGAACTACTACAGCTTTTACAACTTCGCCTTTTTTAACGACACCGCCGGGAGCTGCTTTCTTAACTGAAGCAACTACGACGTCACCGATATTGGCATACCTCCTGCCTGAACCGCCGAGTACGCGAATGCACATAAGCTCTTTCGCACCGGTGTTGTCGGCAACCTTGAGGTAACTCTGTTGCTGTATCACAGTGTTTGCCTCCTTCTTATCCTGCTAAATTATTTAGCTTTCTCGATTATTTCGACAACACGCCATCTCTTATCTTTTGACATCGGACGTGTTTCCATTACAAGTACACGGTCGCCTATACCACATTCATTTTTCTCATCATGTGCTTTAAGCTTAACTGTGCGATTGATGATTTTCTTGTAAAGCGGATGCCTTACTTTGTCCTTGACGGTTACGACAACTGTCTTTTCCATCTTATCGCTGGTAACAATACCAACCTGAGTTTTTCTGAGGTTTCTTTCGCTCACTGCAACTGACCTCCCTTTCCTTATGCGTTATTGCCGTGAAGTTCGATATCACGCTGAACTGTTTTGATTCTTGCAATATCTTTTTTAACGGCATTGATGCGCATGGGGTTATCGAGCTGGTTGATGGCCTGCTGGAAGCGCAGTTTGAACAGTTCATCTTTGAGTTCAAGAAGCTTAGCATCCAGCTCTTTAGCAGAGAGTTTTCTGATTTCACTGGCTTTCATTATTGCTCACCACCCTGTTCTTCCTTAGTTACAAACTTACATTTGATGGGAAGTTTGTTAGCTGCAAGACGCATAGCCTCACGAGCAACTTCCTCACTAACACCGGCAATTTCAAACATAATTCTGCCGGGCTTAACAACTGCCACCCAGTATTCGGGTGAACCTTTACCGGAACCCATTCGAGTTTCAGCCGGTTTTTCTGTAATCGGCTTATCCGGGAAAATTTTAATCCAAACCTGGCCACCACGCTTGATGTAACGTGTCATCGCGATACGGGCTGCTTCGATCTGGTTTGAAGTAATCCATGCGGGTTCGAGAGCCTGAAGACCGAAATCGCCATGAGATACTTTGTTACCACGAAGTGCTTTACCTGTAAGACGGCCTCTGTGCACTCTGCGGTGTTTAACACGCTTAGGCAATAACATTATTTAGCTCCTCCTTCCCTGCGAGGTCTGCGGCGTTCACGACGATTTGTGTCTTTGCTTTCGTGAAGAACCTCACCTCTGTAAAGCCAAACCTTTACGCCGATACGACCGTAAGTTGTTTTTGCTTCTGCAAAACCGTAGTCGATGTCAGCTCTGAGTGTCTGGAGAGGGATTGTACCCTCTTTGTAAGTTTCTGAACGAGCGATTTCTGCACCGCCAAGACGTCCTGAAACCTGAGTTTTGATACCTTTTGCACCGAGTTTCATTGCACGGCCGATTGCCTGTTTGAGAGCACGACGGAAAGAAATTCTTCTTTCGAGCTGTGCTGCAATGTTTTCAGCAACGAGCTGAGCATTGAGATCGGGTTGCTTAACTTCGATGATGTTGATTGAAACATCTTTATCAGTAGCAAGCTTTTTCTTGCATACTTCTTTAAGCTTTTCGATTTCTGCGCCGCCACGGCCGATTACGAGACCGGGTTTTGCACAGCTGATATTGATGCGGATGCGTTTTGCATCACGTTCAATTTCAACCTTGGGAACACCTGCGGGAGCAAGTGTTTCGAGAAGATACTCACGAAGTTCGTAGTCAGATACGAGAGTATCACCGAAATCCTTATGGTTTGCGTACCAACGAGAATCCCAATCTTTGATTACACCGATTCTTAAACCGGTGGGATGAATTTTCTGGCCCATAATTTTACCTCCTCCTCGCTTATTCTTTTTCCTTGAGTGTCAGAGTGATGTGCGAGGTTTTCTTGTTGATTCTGAATGCACGACCCTGAGCTCTCGGTCTTATACGCTTGAGGATGGGACCCTGACAAACGTAGCATTCTGCTACATAAAGTCTGGATGCATCCATATTGTGGTTATTTTCCGCATTGGCCATTGCTGATTTGAGTAATTTCATCAGCGGTTCACACGCAGCCTTGGGCGTGTGTTTGAGAATTGCCATTGCTTTGTCTGCCGGCTGATTGCGGATAAGGTCTAAAACGATCTGCACTTTACGGGGTGCAATACGTACATAGGTTGCTTTCGCAGTAGCTTGCATGATTTACACACTCCTTTCGACTGATTATTTCTTAGTTGTTTTTGAACCTGCATGACCTTTGAAGGTTCTTGTGGGAGCGAACTCACCTAACTTATGTCCTACCATATCTTCTGTTACATATACGGGAACGTGTTTACGTCCGTCATGAACAGCAAATGTGTGGCCAACAAAGTCGGGGAAAATTGTTGAGCTGCGGCTCCAAGTTTTGAGGACGATTTTTTCGCCCTTCTTATTCATTTCCTCAACTCTCTCGAGCAGTTTCGGTTGCACGAAAGGTCCTTTTTTAACGCTTCTACCCATTATTGATAGCTCCTTTCATCAACTTACTTGCCGTTACGACGTCTTACGATAAGTTTATCGGACTGCTTTTTCTTAGCACGTGTCTTGTAACCAAGAGCAGGTTTGCCCCAAGGTGTGCAAGGACCGGGACGTCCGATGGGAGACTTACCTTCACCACCACCGTGGGGATGGTCGTTGGGGTTCATTACAGAACCGCGAACTGTGGGTCTCCAACCCATGTGACGTTTACGACCGGCTTTACCAATCTTAACGTTTTCATGGTCTGTGTTACCTACCTGGCCGATAGTTGCCATGCATTTTACAGGAACGTTACGAAGCTCGCCTGAAGGAAGTCTGAGAAGTGCATAAGCACCTTCTTTAGCCATAAGCTGAGCTGCGTTACCAGCTGCTCTTGCAAGCTGACCGCCGCGACCGGGGTTAAGTTCAACGTTGTGGATAAATGTACCTGTCGGGATGTTTTCAAGGGGAAGTGCGTTACCGGGCTTGATGTCAGCATTGGGACCAGCCATGATAGCATATCCAACCTTAAGTCCATCGGGAGCAAGGATATATCTCTTATCGCCATCTTCGAATTCAACGAGTGCGATGTGAGCAGATCTGTTAGGATCGTACTCGATTGTTTTAACTGTACCTTTTACATCGAAGTTATCTCTCTTGAAGTCGATAACACGGTATTTTCTACGGTTACCGCAACCACGATGACGAACAGTTATTCTTCCGTAGCTGTTACGACCTGATTTATTCTTGAGGGGCTCAAGAAGGCTTCTTTCAGGAGCGACTTTTGACAACCCGGAATAATCTGTAACCGACATATTACGTCTTGCGTTTGTGGTCGGTTTGTAAACCTTAATTGACATTTTGTTCACTCTCCTATTAGCGGCTTCGCGGAGGATGTCGACCTCCATACCTTACCGCCGGATTTTAAGAAATTGTAGTTTTAGTTAATTACATCATTCCATCGAAGAAATCGATTGTTTTTGAATCTTCAGTAAGTGTAACGATAGCTTTTTTCCAAGAAGCTGTGTAGCCCTGGTTCATACCCTGTCTTCTGAGATGACCTCTAACGTTCATTGTGTTTACTTTAGAAACTTTAACGCCGAAAAGTGTTTCAACTGCTTTAGCAATTTCAATTTTGTTAGCGTCTTTAGCAACCTTGAATGTGTATTTCTTATCAGAAACACCCATCATACTTTCTTCTGTGATAATCGGACGGAGGATGATGTCCTGTGCTAATTTACTCATGCATATACCTCCTCGATTTTTGCAACTGCATCCTTAAGAACTACGATTGTATCGCTGTTGAGGATGTCGTAAACATTGAGTGTGTTAACAAGAGTTGTTTTTACACCTGCGATGTTACGTGCACTTCTGTAGATAACGTCGTTTTTCTCGGGAAGAACTACGAGAACTTTCTTGCCTGTTTCGAGGTTTGAAAGAACTTTAGCAACTTCCTTTGTTTTGATTTCCTTGAGTTCAAGGCTATCAAGAACAACGATTTCTTCAGCTGCTGTTTTTGAAGAAAGAGCAGACTTCATAGCAAGTCTCTTAACTTTCTTGTTGATATCGAAGCCATATTCTCTCGGCTTGGGACCGTGAGCAATACCGCCGTGGTACCACTGGGGAGCTCTTGTTGAGCCCTGTCTTGCACGACCTGTGCCTTTCTGACGCCAGGGTTTTTTACCGCCGCCGCTGACTTCTGAACGCGTGAGGGTTGACTGTGTGCCCTGACGCTGATTAGCCAAATAATTGACTACTACAAGATGCATTGCGGAAACGTTGGGTTCAATACCGAAGATGCCATCTGCAAGTGCGATATCAGAAACCTTCTTTCCGTTCATATCAAATACTGATACGTTAGGCATTGTTTATTCCCTCCTTACGCTTTCTTTACGCTGTCTTTAATAACAACGATGCCGCCTTTGGGGCCCGGAATTGCGCCCTTAATAGCGATGAGATTGTTCTCTGCGTCAACCTTGACAACTTCGAGATTCTGGATTGTTACACGTTCGTGACCGAGGTGACCAGCGAGTTTCTTTCCCTTATAAACTCTTGAAGGGTCAGAACAAGCACCGAGTGAACCTGCATGTCTTGCAACAGGACCTGTACCGTGAGACTCTTTAAGTCTTGAGAAGTTCCATCTCTTGATAGCGCCTGCAGTACCTTTACCTTTGCTTGTGCCTACAACATCTACGATGTCGCCTGCTGCGAACGCGTCAGCTTTGAGAATGTCACCAACGTTGATAGCTGCGATGTCATCGAATTTGAATTCTCTGAGCACCTTTTTGGGAGCTACGTCAGCTTTCTTAAAGCGAGCTGCCTGAGGTTTGTTTACACGCTGCGGTTTTACGTCGCCATAGCCGATCTGTGCAGCTGCATAGCCGTCTGTTTCGACTGTTTTGATCTGGACGACGGGGCAGGGACCAGCTTCAACAACTGTTACGGGAACTACGTTACCCTTGTCATCGAAAACCTGGGTCATGCCGATTTTCTTGCCGATAAGACCTTTTTTCATTTTCTTTCCTCCTATTTTAGGTTATTGGTTGAGGCTCTCCCCCAACATGACCTTCCGGTGTAGCTTCGGCAGAGATTAAAGTTTAATCTCGATTTCTACGCCGGCAGGAAGCTCAAGACCTGTCAGAGCTTCAACAGTTTTGTTTGAAGGTCTGATGATGTCGATAAGCCTTTTGTGAGTTCTCTGCTCAAACTGCTCACGGCTGTCCTTGTATTTGTGCACAGCACGGAGAATTGTTACGATTTCTTTTTCTGTCGGGAGCGGAACGGGACCTGAAACCTGTGCATTTGTACGCTTTGCAGTTTCAACAATCTTTTCTGCTGCTTTGTCGACAAGGTTGTGATCGTAACCTTTGAGTCTGATTCTGATTTTTCCCTTAACTGCCATTTTGATTGCCTCCTTAAAAGTTTGGCGGGCATTTGGCTTTTAAAATCAATACTGTTCCGGGTGTTTCACACTCACCCATTTTAAAAACCGAAACATAAATATGTTCCGGGATTGCATAAAAGCCCCTCGTTGCAGCCTGTACCGCAGGCGCAGGGAACGCCTGTAGCCGGTTGCCGAGATATTTCTTTCGCCCGGTTTTAAATCGGACATACTCCGCGGAAATTTCCCGTTTCTGGAACGGCCACCTCCCGCATCATCGCATATCAAGTTCGTGTTGCTGAGTTGACTTTTCTTGCACACTCTGCGTACAAAAGGGCGCAAGGGCATAGTTTACCCAGGTCACGTACTCGTATATACTACCACAATCTCTCACAAATTGCAAGTGTTTTTTGCAAATTTCTTTAACTTTTTTTGCTCAAAAATGGCTATTCTACTGGGTTTTCGGCACTTTTACTACATATTGTACAAACCAGCTCTCTCATATTGATTATTTTGTGCAAAATAGCATAAAATAACCAATATTTTCTACATAACAACCAATCTGAAACAGGCAAAATATGCCATTTTTACCCGTTTGAAATTGTAAACTTTTTGTGAACAAATAGATTTTAAGCAAAAAAATCACAAAATCGGAGCTTTTTAACCCCGATTTTACGTTTTCACTGTATAAATTAAGGAATCAAAGTTATAACTGCCACTTCAGGTCTGTTCATAAATCTCAAAGGCAAAGGATAATTACCAAGACCGCTTGAAATGAAAAATGATGTGTTTTCATATTCATACGCACCTTTGACAAAGGCTTTCTTATCTCTGATTTCAGGGAACCAACCTGTTGTGCCGTATACTCCACCTGCAAAAGGCAGACGTATCTGACCGCCGTGAGTATCACCGCAAAGGCACAAATCCATACCGAAAGAGGCAAACTTCTCTTTATTGCAGATATGAGCAAGCAATATGTTATATTTGCTTTTATCAAGTGTAAATTCGTTATTCAAATCAAAAGTCGGTGAATAATAAACATTGTTTATACCGTAAATTCTGATGTCCGTTTCTCCTACTCTGATATCTTCATACAGGTAGTTAAGCACCTTTACCCCACCGTTACGTACCCCTACAATAAAATCCTCATCATTATCGTGTTCGCCATTGACATAGTATACAGTGTGTTTTTTTGCCAGATTTGTAAGAAGTTTTTCTGCAACTCTCATTCCGTTTTTATCATCGCGGGTATACATATCACCTGTCACAACTACAAAATCAGGATCAATTTTATCAACGCGTTTTGTTATTGCAGAATTATTCAGTCCGAAATCAGCACCGTGCAAATCTGTAATATGAACTATCGTTATTTCGTCTTTGATTTTTCCACTACTGAATTCCGTTCTTTCTATAGTAAGAGTAAATGTAGAAAAAAGCCACACACAGAACAAAACAAACACAAAAACAAGAGCTCTGAAAGCACCGTTGGATTTACGTTTTTTTCGTGTTTTTTTCATACATATCACCTCTCTTACTATATAACAGTATACAACAATGCCCACTCATATACAATTAAATTAATATTAATTTTTCTTCAGTTGCTGAAAAGGCTGTGCCTTAACAATCAAGACACAGCCTTTTTTCTATGCTCTTACAAATACATAATAGTTTGTTGCATATCCCCCATAACGGTAATCTCCGCTTTTCCACTCAATAATCATATACTCTTTACTGTCAACAACTCTGATTTCGTACTCACAGGCTGACCAGTTCCATTTGCGAAGAAGATAGTTTTTTGTCCATACAACCGTATCCTCTCCTTCAAATATATCATCTTCATAAACGCATCTGCAATTGCCGTCGCTGAAAAACTCGATTTCTTTAAAATATAAATCATCAATAGGTTCTTCATCCTGTGGAAATTCAGTTTTGTTGCCGAGAAACGAATGTGCCCTCCATTTGCCGATGATTTTGGCATCACTTACAAAAGGTTTATCAATATCATCTTTTTTGGCAAGTCCTTCGGCAGAATATCTTACATTGTCAATCTTTTTCAACACAAGGCAGGTTGGTTTTCCGCCACGTGTATATTCATATTCTTTAAGACTGACAAACATATACAAATCGTCACCGATTTTTTCTGTTTCATACTCATTGTTTACCGGGGAATTAAGATATCCTTTTGTCCAACTGTATGACCAGTATTTTTCTCCGTCGGGCAGAAAATACAGATACTTCTGTTCATCACCGTAAAAATTCTTCACGCAATACAGATTCTCATAAAAATCTGCTTTAACAGCATATATACCGATTATCTCCCATTTACCGATAACTGTTTCGTCACTTTCAAATGGTAGGTTCTCTTCCGGCGGGTCAACATCTTTATCAAGCTTCACAACATCACAGATAATTTCATTTTCTTTTGTTATATATTGAGAAACTCTTTGATAATCAGCAGCCTTGATTTCAGCCTCGGCAAGTGTGCATAAATCTTTTGAATTCATTCCGTTGCCGACTGCAATTACAGCCTGACTATTCTTGAATTCAATATTTAATTTTGTCATTATAAGTTTTGCCTCCTTCAGATTTTTAAGTGCAGAAAGAAACTCATTTTCTTTAACCAGAAACATCTCAGCTATTTCTTCACTGCTTTTTTCTTCTGCAATCATTTCTTTAATTTCCTGCAAGGAGAAGCCTGCATTTTTCAGCGCAGTAATACGATGAAAAACAAGAATCTGTTCAGAAGTATAATACCTGTAGCCTGAAAACTTATCTGTATATTGCGGCACAAGTAATTTTTCCTTGTCATAATGACGCAGCACAGAAATTTTTGTTCCGCACATTTTTGCAAATTCTCCGATTTTCATAAAACATTCTCCTTTACATTATATAAGGCACCTTATGAAGATAGTATAAACCTGAAGTTAGGGTGAGAGTCAATAGCAATTTATAAAAAATTTATAAATAAAAAATCAGGGCGATTGTCATTTGACAACCGCCCCTTATTCAGAAATTAAATATTAAGTTTAAGTTCCTTGCGTGAGAATCAAAGACCAAGATCAAAGATTACTGTATATTCAGCTGTTGACCCGTCTGCAAGTGTTACTGCCATTGCACCTTCTACATTTGATGTGTTTGAAGCAATGTAAGCAACGTATGCATCTGTTCTGTCTGCAAATACACCGTTTTCTGTTGTGATTTCTACTGTAGCACCGCTGTTTGTAGTGTTGTAGATACCTGTCATTGTTTTGCCTTCAGCAACTTTGATTGTAACTATGTTGTCTTCCACACTTACAGTACCGCGGATTGCTTTAAGGTCTTTTGCTATATCGTATGCAGGTTCTTCAGGTTCTACAAATTCATCACCGAGACCAAGGTCAATTACTGCTTTGTAACTTACTGCTGTGCCGTCTGACAATGTGTAGCTGATTGTACCCTTAACGTTTGATGTGTTCTGTGTAAGGTATGCAATGAACGCATCTGTTCTGCCTGCATAAACTGTACCCTGTTCTGTTGTGAATGTTACTGTTTCGCCTGCAGTTGTTGTTGCATATAAACCACTACCTCCTGACTTTGCAAGACCTGCGTTTCTTGTAATTCTGAGTGTGCCGTCTTCATCGAAGCTTGCTGTTGAACGAACAAGTCTTAATTCGCTGAGAGGATCAATTTCAGATTTTACAATACCCATATCGAATACGATATCGTAAGTAAGCACACTGCCGTTTGAAAGACTGATTGTTACTTCACCTGTGGGGTTAGCTTTGTTTGATTTTACATAACCTACATAGAGATTCTCTTTTTCTGTCATTGTGCCGTCAGCAAGTTCAACTTTTACATCTGTAACTGCAGTACCCTTACCTGTCTTGTAAATACCTGTTGATACCTGGCCGTCTGCCATTGTAACCTTAAGATATTCTTTGCCGTCTTCGTATGTTTCAAGTGAAACTGTACCACGGAGAGGTTTAAGTTCATTTACAAGGTCAAAGTCGATGAAGATAACTTTAAGTGTATAATCTTCCTGACAGTATTTGCCTTTATTTACTGTTACTGTGATTTCTGTTTCGAATTCACCGTTTGCAGAAATTGTGTATGAGCCTCTGTATGCGCCTGATACTTCATTGAGAGTTACATTGTCATAACTATCTGCATCGATTGTGTATGTGAATTCGTCATATTCTCTTGAAGTCTGTTTGAGAGTTACAGCTTCTGTTCCTTTAGGAGTAATAAGAGTAATAACTTTGTTTTCATTGTCAACTTCAACGTTTGTGAATTTTTCATTGAGGACAACGTCATTTTCTTCAAGGTCTCTGCTGTTCATAACAACTTCAAAGTTATATTCTACACCTGCGATTGTCACTTTATCTGTATACTTACCATTTTCAGCATACTGTGCCCATCTTGAATTATAGATAATCCATCTGGGTGAATTATCACCGTACTTAATAGGTGTAGGTTCATTTGCAAGGTCTTCTTCATCATAGTACATATCGAAGATGATATCTTCCCCTGCTGCAGTTGTACGGTAGAAGCCGATTGAATCTGCATTTGTGTAGCCGACAATGCTGATTGTATTGCCTTTGATTTCTGAAGAAATAATACGTGTTGTTCTGAGTTTTACAGGCTTGAGAACTTCTGTTTCTTCATAATCACAATTTGCACAAGATTTAACTTTAAGACCTTCTGCATCGAACGTGGGATATTCTGAAACTTCCCAATCACCCATCACGTGACCTGTTGCGGTAATTGTTTCTTCTGAAATCACTTCACCGCATACTTTACATTTTACTGTGATTGAACCGTCAACTGTACATGTTGCATCAACTGTGATTGTTTCTTCTTTGTGACCGAGTGCGTCTACATAGTCATCTACATATTCGTCATCGCATACTGAACATGTGTATGTTGTGAAGCCCTTGTCTGTACATGTAGGATCTGTTACAACTTTACCGTATTTGTGACCGAGAGCATCTACTGTTGTTGTTTTACGGCTGAGTTCTGCATCACATACTGTACAGTAAACAACTGTATCATATTTACCTGTGTTTTCGCAATCAGGATCAACGTTATTTTCGATTACTTCTTCACCGGCTATATGACCGAGTTCATCAACTGTGATTGTTTTGCGTGATGTTTCAACACCGCATACTGTACAATATGTTACGTTGTCATAGTGACCTTTTTCTGTACATGTGGGTTTAACGTCGTTTTCTACAACTACTTCGCCTTTTGTGTGAGGAAGAACAGGAACTGTAACTGTTTTGCGTGAAAGTTCAATGCCGCAAACTGCACAGTAAATTACTTCATCATATGAGCCTTCTTCTGTACATGTAGAATCTTCGTTGTTTTCGATCTGAACTTCGCCGTCTTTGTGGCCGAGAGCATCTACATAGTTTGCCACATATGTATCGCCACATACTGAACATTCATACTTTGTATAACCCTGTTCTGTACATGTGGGAGCTGCAACTGAGGGTTCATACTGATGTCCGTAAGGATCAACAGGAAGAGTATTACGACTGATTTCCTCATCACAAACTGTACAGTAAACTACTGAATCATAAGAGCCTTCATCTGTACATGTAGGATCCTTTTCATTTTCTTTTACTGCTTCACCGGGTGTATGACCAAGTGCTGCTACTTCTTTTGTATCAAGAAGTGCATTACAGATTGTACATCTGAGTTCATCAAGACCTGTATCATCACAATCGGGGTCTGTTGCTCTTGACCATTCGCCGTCATCGTGGCCTACTGTTACTGTTGCAGAAGCTTTTGACAAATCAATTGTCTGACCATGTGCAACATAGTCTGCTGATGTTGTTCCGAATGTATCTTTCACAGAACGGGATACGAAAGTAAGACCGCCGAGACAGCCTGCATCTTTAATCCAATCTTCGTTCATATAAACTGAACCTGTATCACCGAACTGAGCATCCTCACGCACTTTGAGTGAGAATTTTGCAATCTGACCGTCTGCAATAACAGGGTCACCCTTACTTGAGTCACCTGAGAAACCAATGTAAGCAATTTTAACATCGCTCATTACTGACTGCCAGTAAGTTGGATTTGAGTTTCTTTTATACATTGCTGATGAAGATGATGCATTACCGAGAACCTTATAATTCTCAAGCTCACCTGCAGCATCAATGTAATCCGGTGTTGTAGGTCTCTTACCTTCCGGTATTACGATTTCAAAAAGTGATGCATCGTAGAGCACCGCAGCCTGTGCTGCATAAACCGGATAATCTGTTTTGAGTGTAAGATACACATCAATAACATCACCGGGATGTACTACGTCAGCACTTGTATCGATACCGTACTGCGCTACATAATCTGCTTCGGCGTCTGCTGCTGAAACTGAGATTGCAAACATATTCACAACCATCAGCAAAGCCAGAAGAACGCTCAGAAGCTTCTTCGTTTTGGACATAACATTTGCCTCCTTTAAAGATATAATGCTAAGCAAATAGGGTGTTCAGAGCGTAAAAAGGGTACACTCCCCCTACTATTCTTCATGGTAATAATACCACAAAGAGAGGGAGAGTGTCAACACCAATGCACAAAATAAAACTTTTCACCTTGAAAAAAATTAAATTATGCACAAATAACTATTGAGTTTTTTGGAAGAAGTTACAAAATATAAGTTATGGTTTGAGCCATACTGTCTTATTTACAATATGAGTATAACTCTGCACAAGTTTTACTACTTTTACCGATACATTCATATCGGCATAATCCTCTGCCATAACATAAGGTTCATTATTTTCTCTCATAGAAACTGCCAGTTCAATAGCACGTTCAACGTCAAGCGTTTTGATACCACCGATTACTACGCTACCCTTATCAAGAACCTCAGGGCGTTCAGTTGAGGTTCTCAGAAGAACTCCTGAGAAACCAAGCATTGCTGATTCTTCCGAAAGTGTTCCGCTGTCTGAAAGCACACAGTAGCTTGTCTTCTGAAGTTTATTGTAATCCATAAAACCGAAAGGCTTGAGATTCTGTACTAACGGATGGAATTTGAAATTTCTCTTTTCAATGAATTTCATTGAACGCGGATGAGTTGAATAAATAACAGGCATCTGATATTTTTCTGCAATATCGTTAATTGCAGTCATAAGTGACATAAAGTTTTCTTCGTTATCGATATTTTCTTCTCTGTGAGCAGAAACAAGGAAGAACTTACCTTCTTCAAGACCAAGACGTGAAAGCACATCGCTTGAGTCGATTTTATCTTTGTATTCTTCAAGAACTTCTCTCATAGGTGAGCCTGTAACAAAAACTGTTTTGCCGTCGATGCCTTCGGAAATAAGATATCTTCTGCTGTGCTCTGTGTAGGGAAGATTAATATCTGAAATATGGTCAACAATTTTTCTGTTAATCATTTCACTTACGTTCCAGTCCCAGCAACGGTTACCTGCTTCCATATGGAAAATCGGAATTTTAAGACGTTTCGCACTGATTGCAGAAAGAGCAGAGTTTGTATCACCCAGAAGAAGCACTGCATCAGGTTTTTCTTTTACCATAACATCATAAGATTTTGCAATGATATTACCCATTGTTTCGCCAAGGTTACCGCCTACGCTTTCAAGGTAATAATCAGGTGCACGTAAATCAAGGTCTTCAAAGAAAACCTGATTAAGTGTATAGTCATAATTCTGACCTGTGTGAACAATAATGTGGTCAAAATATTTATCTGCACATTTCATAACAGCTGAAAGCCTGATTATCTCAGGACGTGTGCCGATGATTGTCATTAATTTAAGTTTTGTCATTTCTTTTACCTCACACTTTCAGGAAAACTGTATCGGGTTTATCAGGGTCAAAAGGCTCATTGCACCACATAAGAGTTACAAGGTCTGTATCACCCAGGTTTTCTATATTATGAGTATAGCCTGTGGGAATATCGATAACTTCGATTTTATCACCGCTTGCGTAATACTCAATAATCTTATCTTCGCCGTATTTTCTGAAACGGACAACACCTCTGCCGGAAACAATAACAAATTTTTCATTCTTCGTATTGTGCCAATGGTTGCCTTTTGTAATACCCGGTTTTGAAATATTGACAGACATCTGTCCCCTGTCAAAGGTTCTGATAATTTCTGTAAATGAACCGCGTTCATCAACATTCATTTTAAGAGGATATGAAAATTTATCTTCGGGGAGATAACTTAAATATGTTGCATAAAGGTCTTTGATAAATTCATCTGACATATCAGGAATTTTTCTTTCATCACGTGAAGCTTTGAAAGAATAAATCAGGTCAACAATTTCACCGAGAGTTCTCTGATGAACAGGCTTTATTTCGCAGAATTTTTCGCCTTTGTTTGCATTGCCTTCAATTGCTTTTCTGATTTCGTTTACAACATCATCAATGTAAACAAGATTCATCATATAATTTCTGTCGTTTACGGTAATGGGTAAATCTCTTGCAATGTTGTTGCAGAAAGTTGCAACGGCACTGTTATAATTAGGTCTGCACCATTTACCGAAAACGTTCGGCATTCTGTAAACAAAAACTTCTGCACCTGTTTCTTCACCGTAAGCAAAGATAAAATCTTCAGCCTGTTTTTTTGATTTGCCGTAAGGATTATCAAGCTGAGCCTGAATTGAAGAAGTGATAAGAACGGGAGAAAGATTTTTATTTTCTTTGAGAAGTGAAAGAAGTTCACCTGTGAAGCCTGAATTCCCTGTAGTAAATTCTTCTTCATTCTGCGGTCTGTTAACACCTGCAAGATGAACAACAAAATCACATTCAGCACAGTATTTTCCGAGTAAATCTTTTTCTGTGCTTATATCATATTTAAGAAGTTCATATTTTTCATCAAGTTCAAGATTTGCACAAAGATTTTTTCCCACAAAACCTTCTGCACCTGTTACAAGAATTTTCATTTTATTACCCCCATTATAATTTTCTTTTTATAATGCCTTTTACAAGCGATAAAATATCTTTTCTTTTTTTGCCCACGATGCACACAACACCTGCTGCAAAAACAACAAGTTTGAATACAATATTTATAAAGAAAGTTCCTGAGAAAAGAACGATCTCATTTTCAATACCGACATAAAGAACATTTACGGGGATAAGACCTGCTGCACTGAAAACAGCAACGAGAAGAATTATAACGCCCATTTCGGCTATATTATATTTGATAATATCGTTTCTTCTGCAGATTACTACCGACACAAGAGCTGCAGTTGCACGCGATACTGCAAAGCAGATTGCTGCAGTCAGCATATTGTAAAGTCCGAAGTGAGTAAGTACATAACTCATTGTAAAATTCACAACAATTGCAGAGCCTGAACAGAAAAACATTTTCTTACTCTGTTTTATGTCATACATAATGCCGAATGTATGCGTGAAGTAAACAAACTTGATTGCGTGAGCAACTGCAATTATAGGAACATATTTCCACGCATCATAATAGTTTTTATCAAGAAGCATTACAACTTCCTGAGAGAAAAGTGCAACACCAAGGCAGACAATTGCAGAAATCCTGAAAGCAACTGATGCCAGGTCAACAATTTCTTTTTTGCCTTCTTCGCCAAGTTTCATTTTATCATTGAACCATGGTCTGAATGCAAGATGAATTGAAGACTGCACGATTTCAATAATTGAACTGAACTGCATTGATACGCTGTAGATTCCGTTTTCAAATGCTTTACCTGCAGCGTTGAGAAAGTGCTTTGATATGTAGGATGCCATATTGTTGGCAATATTGTGAGGAAGTAAGGGCACCGAATATTTAAGTGCAGTTGAGAGCATTTCTTTATCAATTGTAAATGCCATCATACCGTTTCTCAACATATCAATTATTCCGTAAGCAGTGAACACAAAGTTTGAAAGGAATAACGAAAGCATCATACCGTTTACGCCGCCAAGTTCAAAACCGAAAACGTAAACGCCTCTGCCGAATATGAGGAAGATAACATTAAGTGCTACATGAAAGAAGAAAAACAGAAGAGAGTTTTTCGCAAATTTTCCACCCTGTTGTTTTGCCTGCAGAATAGATTGATACATCTGATAAAGTGCATTGAAAACAAGTGTCAGAAGTGTAAAAATAACAGCCGGGTAAACTGCGATACCTTTAAACAGAATATCCCCTATGGGATTTCTGAATATAAGCATCACAGCCACAACAGCTGTACCGAACAGCACCATAAAAGTCATTATGGTGCCGAAAAATTTTCTGCATTTTTCTTTGTCAAGCTTGTACTCCGCATAAAATCTTATAAGAGCGTACGGTAAAGAAAGATTGACAAGTAAAACTGCAATGTTTGTAAATGAAGTTAAAAGATTAACTCTGCCGTAATCTTCCGTTGAAAGAAAATTAGGGTTAGTGTAAATAAACAAAAGTAAAAAAGTTGAGGCTTTTGTCACCATATTTGCAACCGTATACAAAAATGAATTCTTTGCAACCTTATTTGCTCCTGCCATTTTTCACACTCCGTAAAAATTTATTGAGAAATTATAGCTCTGTAAACAGACACGAGAGTATCTGTATTTTTCTTAACATCGTGGCGTTCTGTTGCCGCCTGTTTTCCTTTTGCAGAAAGTGAAAGACAAAGTTCATCGTCTTCAAAAATCCTGCTGATTTTTTCTGCACATTCATCAGTATTCTCAAGCTCATAAAGAAGACCTGTTACTCCGTCTTCCGAATACGAAGAAGTACCGCCTACATCGCTTGCAACGGTTGGCACACCCATAACCTGTGCTTCTGCGAGAGAGTTAGGTGAATTTTCCATAACAGAATACTGCCAGAATGCTCTTGAAGAAAGCATATGCTCGCCGATTTCGGCAGGATTAAGTGAGGGAAGAAATTTAATATTTTCTTTTACATTGTATTCTTCAAGAAGTTTATTGATGTATTTAGGATAGCTTGCAATACGGCTGTCGTCTTCATCAATTCTGAATCCGCCCGGCACCTCAAGAAGAACATCCGGATATTTTTCTTTAAGCTTTGCCACAACCTTGATTGCATAATGAAGACCCTTTGCAGGATTTTCACTTCTGATTCCGAAAAGCTTATGAGGATTTGCGTTTTTAATATTCCACTCAACAGAATAAAAATCATTTCTTAAAATTCTGTTACAGGAATAATATTTTATTTTTGGATTTATTCTTTCCGCTTCGGCCTTGTCATAATGAGTTCTGCCGATACAGTATTTTGCTTTTCTTATTATTTTATTTGATTTAAGTCCGCGGATTTTCATCATAGCTTTTCTCTCAATAAGACCTGAGAGACGCTTGTTATCGCTTATTGATCTGCCGAAAAGAAGCTCCTTAACCGGCACACCTTTTAAATATATATCTGCAATACCGTCTGCCATACCCTGCAAAGTAACAGCTACAGGACAAGGCGGATTCACGTTCATAACAGATTCGCCGAAAGAAAATTCAACGCCCTGAACATCAATCAGATCAGGCTTTTCTTCCGCAATAATCTTTGAAAGTTTTTCTTCAAGAACCTTATCTCTGCCCATTGCAATCTGATTTGCACGGACAAAATAAACAACCTTCTTTCCGTCAATCACTTTCTTTTCTTCTTTTGTATCACGGTTAACGCTGACGATAATGAGTTTTTCAATATCATCATACTCTTCTAAATTTCTTGCCGTTGCTGTTACCCATCCGCCCGAAGTTTTTATATCCTTTTCGCTTTGAGAGAGGCTCAGCACCTGAGTCATCATTGTCAGCCAGAGTATTTTCATCCAAATCATTCTCCCCGTAAAAATAAATCATTGCCACACCCATACAGAAGAAGAAAGAAGGCTCTGTATTGAGCAGTGTGTGAGATGCCATACCTGTTATGAAAAGAACTGCCATCGGTAACAGACTGAGCAATCTGAATTTACCTTTTCCCAGGGACACAATGGCATCTTTAATATCAATAAATACAGCCGAGTACATCCATGCAACTATTGCTGCTCCTGCAATTCCGTACAAAGCAAAAATCTCAAGGAACATATTATGTGCCTGAATATTACCGTAATTATCAAGAGAACCGCCAAAGAAAAACAGCCTTGCATCAGATGTGATTGTATTATAATAACGTGTCCATAAATCAAATCGTCCGTTGGAAATATCGTTACCGCGGGGGTCTGTGAATCGTTCAATGGTACCCATAATGTTCTCATGAATCTGCGTGCCTTCCGTAAACAGAATAAGTCCGCCGAGAACAACTACAGAGCCGATTCCCATAAATGTTATCCATTTACGTGCTCTCGGCTGGGAATAACCCATTGTAAGAACTGCGGCAAAAGTTATAATCATACCGATAAGACTTGTTCTTGACTGTGTTGCAAAACAATAATAAAGAAGAGGAAGTGCAACACCTGCAAGACAGATCCACTCCTTGTAGTTTGTAACCTTTGTCATACCCATTGTTACAAAAACAAGGCAGAAAGCAAGGGTAATACCAAGCTGGTTAACACCTGCGCCTTCAGCAAGTGACATTCTCGTCGCATCAAGCGAATATGCAGGGTTAACAAGAATAGATGTAAATACAGCAATAAGAACACCCAAAACATAATAAACCTGAATATTCATAAACTTTTTCGAACCTGTTTTTCTGTCAGTAAGGCTTCTGAAAACGTCAGCCATATACACAAGGAAAAACATAAGCTTGATTGCAATAAAACTCATTCTCAAAGCCTGGTTACCGTTAAGAATATACTGCAAAGAATACAGGATAAAAGCAACACAAGCCAGAACAACGTTCCTGGGTAACTGCCGTTTTTCTTTTTCACGCTTATACTCGTTGTCAACAATATAAGCTCTTACAAAATAAACAATTGTAATAATGTTAATAACGGAAACATCAAAAATAGTTGAGAACCTGATAACACTCAGTAGCGAAACAAAAACATATATGTAGTCATCCTTATCAAGGAAAAACAAAGGGATAACCATTATCAATGTTCCCACATACATAAATACGGAGGCACTAACTTCTGACAACTGAAAGAAAATATTGGCAACAAAAACAGCTGCCAATATCCACAGGTTAAGTCCGTCAAGATAGCGGATAGATTTTTTCTTTTCAGTTTTTTGTTTTATCAAAGCACTGTGCTGCATAAATCTCCCGCCACCTTTCACGAATATTTTTTCAAAAAATTATTTTATATTTTCTTTATACCATTTGACTGCATCAGCAAAGCCTCTCTCAAAAGACCAGTCCGGGTCATATCCGAGAAGTTCTCTTGCTTTGGAAATATCAGCCTTTGAATGTTTGATATCACCTGCACGGTCAGGGCCGTAAACGGGTTCAATATCTGTTCCGAGAAGTCTGCACATTTCCTTATAAAGGTCAATAAGATAAATCTGATCGCCGTAAGCAATGTTATAGGCCTGACCTGCTGCCTCTTTGGGAGCAAGCATTGCTTTAAGATTAGCTTCAATAACATTTTCAATATAAGTAAAATCTCTTGACTGCTTGCCGTCACCATTTATAGTGGGTGCCTGACCTTCAAGAAGAAGTTTTACAAATTTCGGGATAACTGCCGCATAGAATCCGTAAGGGTCCTGACGTCTGCCGAAAACATTGAAATAACGGAAGCCTACTGTTTCAAGACCGTAAATGTCTGTATAAAGCTTTGCATACATTTCGCATACGCCTTTTGTAAGAGCATACGGAGAAAGAAGATTGCCTTCTCTGCCTTCTTTTTTAGGAAGATTGGGTTCATCACCGTATACTGAAGAGCTTGATGCGTAAACAAATCTTTTAACACCGTTCTGTCTTGCTGCCTCAAGCATATTTACTGTGCCCTTGATATTGATTTCTTCATAAAGCACAGGCATTTCAATACTTCTGGGAACACTGCCCCATGCAGCCTGATGAGAAACATAATTTACACCGTTGCAAGCCTTGTCGCAGGTTTCATAATCTCTTATATCACCCTCAATAAGAGTAAAGTTTTCATCTGAAAGAAAGGGTTCAATGTTTTCTCTTTTACCTGTTGAAAAATTATCAAGACATCTTACCTTGTAACCCATTTTAAGCAATGCTTCACAAATATTTGAACCTATGAAACCTGCACCGCCTGTTACAAGAAAAACACTGTCTTTTTCAAAAACAAGTTCGCTGTATCCCATTTTAAATGCTCCTTAAAAATTATTATAAATTACAGTCTCCAATAGCAGTAGCCGTCTGCTTCGTACTGTTTTCTGTCAAGGATACCCTTAACGTCGATAAGAACTTTTTCTGAATTATCGCAGTCAGTGAAAATACCGTCAATATCTTCTTTTGTAAGCTCGAAATATTTATCGTGTGCAACACCGATAATAACAGCATCCATATCTTTAAGGTCTTTAAGAGGAATAAGATCAATACCGTATTCTTTCTTTGCATCTTCGTCTTCTGCATAAGCGTCTGTTACATAAGACTGAACACCGTATTCTTTAAGTTCATCGATGATGTCAACAATCTTTGTGTTTCTTGTATCGGGGCAGTTTTCTTTGAAAGTAAGACCGAGAACTGCTACGCGGCTGTCTTTAACTGATTTACCTGTAGCAATAAGCTTCTTCACTGTGTTTTCAGCAATGTATTTGCCCATATCATCGTTGATTCTTCTGCCTGCAAGGATAATCTGTGAATGGTAACCAATCTGTTCTGCCTTGTATGTAAGGTAATAGGGGTCAACACCGATGCAGTGTCCGCCAACGAGACCGGGGAAGAATTTAAGGAAGTTCCATTTTGTTCCCGCAGCCTTCAGAACTGCTGATGTATCAATACCCATTTTATTGAAGATAATTGAAAGTTCGTTCATGAAAGCGATGTTGATATCGCGCTGGCTGTTTTCAATAACCTTTGCAGCTTCAGCAACTTTGATACATTCTGCTTTATAAACACCCGCTTCAATAACAAGTGAATAAACTTTTGCAACTGTGTCAAGAGTTTCTTCATCCATACCCGAAACAATTTTAACAATAGTTTCAAGTCTGTGCTCTTTATCACCGGGATTGATTCTTTCAGGTGAGTAACCTACCTTGAAATCAACACCGCATTTAAGTCCTGATTCTTCTTCAAGAATCGGAATACAAACATCTTCTGTAACGCCGGGATAAACTGTGCTTTCATAAACAACGATTGAACCTTTTACAAGGTTGCGGCCAACAATTCTGCTTGCGCCTTCAACAGGTGTAAGGTCAGGTGTATGGTCGTTATTAACGGGAGTGGGCACTGCAACGATGTGGAATTTTGCTTCCTTAAGTCTTGTTTCGTCACAAGTAAAATCAACTGTTGTTTTTGAAATCACTTCATCGCCTACTTCATTTGTAGGGTCAATACCTGATTTGTAAAGCTCAATTTTCTTTTCGTTAAGGTCAAAACCGATTACATCAACTTTTTTTGCAAAAGCAACAGCGATGGGCATACCAACGTAGCCAAGACCTACAAGCGAAATTTTTTCTTCTCTGTTTACAATTTTTTCGTAAAGATTTTTCATCTTTAACTTCCCCCATATCATAAATTTTTAATTATTAACTCTTTATACGAATTTCTGTCTGCAAGACACATTCTTTGGTCTGCATATTTTCTGAAGGCTTCTGCAAAAAGCTTATAATCTTCTGCACTGTGAGCATCCGATGACACCCATCTGACATAGCCGTTTTTAAGCAGATTTTTCACAAACTTTTTTTCTCTGTTGAACAAGCCCTTTTCAAGCATTACTGCAATATCCACTTGAAATTTACAACCTATCTCCAGCATCCTTGAAACAATATCGGGTTTTGAATAAAGAATAGGATATCTTTCAGGGTGGGCAATAATAACTTCTGCCCCCTCCCTCTGGAAATGTATAACTACTCTCTCCCAATTTGAAACAAGTTGTGAGCCGTTCATTTCAAGAAGAATTGTTTTTGTTCCCTCTGTACAGAATTTCATTGCACCCTCAATAGTGTCATCTGTAAGTGCTGATATGTTATATTCATAACCCTGCACAAGCTCTATTCCGAGATTTTCTGCAACAGGCTTCAACGCTTTCATTGCTTCTTGTGCTTTGCTTTTGTCATAATGAGGACTTCTCACGTGAGGTGTTGCAATTATTTTATTGAAACCCGCTTTTCGTGCTTCTTTAAGCATTTTTACGGATTCATCATAATCTTTTGCACCATCATCAACGCCGAAAAGGATGTGACTGTGTATATCAATCACTTTCTCCACCGCCTTATAACATCAGGTCGCTGAACTCATCAGTAGCAGGTTTTTTTTCTTTACCGTTTAAATCAGCTTCCTGTTTTGCTATTTCAGCGTAATAACTGTCATAACTGTCATAATTATACTTGCCGTATCTTGATTTTCTTCTGTATTTGTAATATCCGTAATACTGACCCGATGCAGTTTCTTCAATACCGTTGAGAACAGTACCGATAATGTTTGCATTTGCTTTTTCAAGCTGGTCAAGGCTTACCGTAATTGCTTTCTGAGGTGTATATCCTGCACGTACAACAACGATTGTAGCATCTGCGTTTGCTGCAACAAGAGCACCTTCAATAAAGCTTGTAAGAGGAAGTGTATCGAAAATGACGATATCAAATTTATCTTTCATTTCTTCCATCGCTTTTTTGAAGCGCTCAGAACCAAGCATTTCAACGGGATTAACAACCTTTGAATCAACGTCAAGGAAATAGAGGTTTTCAGTTGTTGTAACGGCTGCAGCCTCTTCAAGTGTGCAATCACCTGAAAGATATTTTGTAAGACCTTTCTTCGGTCTTACTTTAAAAAGGTTACCCTGAGTAGGACGTCTTAAGTCGCATTCAACAATAAGAGTCTTATTACCCGCTTTTGCCATTTCAATAGCAAGGAAATGAGAAATTGTACTTTTTCCTTCGCCGGGAATACTACTTGTAATAACAATTGTTTTTATCGGATTATCAATACCTGAAAACTTGATGTTACTTCTCAGTGTTTTGATTGCTTCGTGAACCTTACCGTTTGTACTGCCACCGGAATAAGAACCATATCCGTATCCGTAACCGTAGCCATAACCATAACCGCTGTAACCGGTACCGTAATCATATGAATAGTTAAGCTTGTCTTTAATTTTTCCCATGATACTCTGCTCCCTTCTTACTTCTTGGCTTTAGGTTTTGTGCCTTTGGTATTCTGTGTGCTCTTAATTCTGTTTACCTGCGCAAGCACGGGAAGATCAAAAGCAGTTTCAACTTCTTCGGCAGTACGAAGTGTTGTGTCTGTAAATTCCCTGAGAACAATAAGACCGATAACAAGAATTGCACCTGCAAGAGCAATAAGAATTGTATTCTGCATTCTCATAGGACCGGATCTTACAACATAAGCATAGTCAATAACATTTACGTTTTCAGCACCGATTGCTCTCTTAACAGTGTCAGTAAACACTTCTACCATTTCATCGGCAATTTCTTTAACTTTTTCTGAGTCGTGTCCTGTAACCGTAAGTTTCATAACACGTGTTTCTTCAGCGGGAGAAACAGCAATATCATACCCCTTGAGTCCGTTTTCAAGACCAAGGTTTTTTGCAACTGTGCTTGTAACACTACGGCTTGTTGCAATAACACTGTAGTCCAACGCCAGTTTCTCGTAGTATGTAATAATGGAGTTGTTGTCTGAATCATTTTCCTCAACCGGAGCCATTACATAGAAAGTTGTAGTAGCAGTATATTCAGATTCAAGTACAAAATAGTTGACATAACCGCCTACAGCACCAAAAATTATGGTAACCACCAGAATTAACGGTATAAGCTGAATCAGCGATGTCATAAGTCTTTTTCCGGTCATTGATATATCTTCCTTTCAGTTAAGTTGTCGGCCACTGCCGACATAAACACATTATGCCTTATCCATTCTATCACAAAGCATTGCAAAAATCAACTTAATATTTATTGTAAAATATTATAGTATAGATCTGATTCCGGGCGAAAATCCTCCGTTTATTCTTTTCAGGATTTTAAAAGATACAAAACACACCTGCGGGCACTGATTATAGTCGGAATTTTTAACAAAAAAATTCAATTCATCCATATTATTTTCTAACTCTTCAAGTTCACTTTCCGGAAGAAAAATATAAAAAACAGTCTTTTTTTCTTCCCACATTCCTAATGCTTTATTGACCTTTGCCATATAAAGCTTTTTATTGTCTTCTTTTACCGAACACTGTTCAAAACAAGCCGCAAGCTCATCCGTTGCATCCGTTATAATCAGGTTGCCGACAACACAGAAAGTTATTGCTGCCACGAAAAGTGACACGGCAATTATAAGTCTTTTCATATTCTCAGCCCTCCTTTGGAATAATAACTTTATTCCCGCTTTTATCAAGCATCATCAGCATAACACCGGAAACACTAATTTTTTCTTCGGCAAGTATACTGTCAATACGGGATTTGCTTGTTTTACAGATTGAAAAATTGGAATAAATATATTGTCCGTCTGACACCACGACAACCGGCATACCCTTTTCTTTTGCTTTCCTGCCGAAAGTATTTAAAGTAATCGGAATTTTATCCGCCCTGAGCATAACGCTTAACGAGCCGTTTGTTTCCACAACGGCATATTCAACATCCGAAATATCAAAAACATCTTTTTGCCTGAGTGCTTCCATAAGGTCATCTATGGAAAAACGTATTTTCTTCAGTGCATCAATATCAAGTTTTCCTTCTTTTATAATGTAAACGGCATTACCTTCCACCACACGACGGAAACTCCCGCTCTTAAGAGCAATAAATGAAAAAATTATTTCCAGCGAAACCACCATGATTACTCCGATAATTGAATTTACAAAAGGTGTTTGAGTATCACTTACTGAAGATGCCGCAATTTCGGAAAGAATAATTGTGATAACCAGTTCTGTTGGCTGCAGCTGTCCTATCTGCCTTTTTCCCATCAGCCTCACGGCCACCACAACAACGAGATATATAATAAAAGTTCTGATAAGAGCTACTATCATACCGAATCCTCCTGAAAAAACTCATAAATAGTTTCTCCCAAAAGGCATAAAATATGTTAAAAAGATAAAAAATGCATAAAACAGAAAATTTTTAAAAAAATCTATTGACAGAAATAAAAAAACACTATATAATATCAAGGTGTTCAGCACAATATTGTGATCCATTAGCTCAGCCGGCAGAGCACTTGACTTTTAATCAAGGTGTCCGGAGTTCGAATCTCCGATGGATCACCACGATAAAGCATCCACATCAGTGGGTGCTTTATTTTTTTGTTTTTCTGTTTCAAGGAGATTCGAACTCATTGCCATGTGCGACGGTTTGCCGTAAGGCAGAGGAGCACGGCATTATAATAGGACTTATGCGGCAACATAGCTGCCGAATCTCCGATGGATCACCACGATAAAGCATTCACATCAGTGGGTGCTTTATTTTTTTGTTTTTCTGTTTCAAGGAGATTCGAACTCCGATGATGAATTATAATTTAAGCGAAAAATCCCCTCTGTCATTTTCTTATGAAAATGACATCTCCCCTTGCGTTTTCAAGGGGAGTTTTTATGCTATCACTGATGCCGGTTTTATGATAATCAGTCAGCGTGTTGTCCATAGTTAGTTATTGATGCACATATAAACTATAATTTATCCTTTGGTTTTGCCTCCCTT
>JAZQWT010000173.1:0-3166 GCA_045632485.1 Acutalibacteraceae bacterium | reverse complement strand
CAAGCTTTTTATCCGTTTTTACAGTTTTAAATGCTTCAAGGAGATATTTCACACCCTTTTCAGGCACAATTCTGCCCAGAAAAAGAATGTAACTGTCTTTTGAGAGACCATATTTTTCTTTGATTATTTCTTCAGTTTCTGTTTTCGGCTCACTTACACCGTTAGGGATGAAAACAGTTTTTCTCCCGTAAGTTTTTTCAAAATATTCCTGAACACCGCGGCTTAAAACTATAATTTCATCGGCAAATTTCACTGCAACTTTTTCGCCCAGCTTTATGTATTTTGAGCCGAAACCGCTTTTCCATTTTTCTCTCTGCCAGTCGAGTCCGTGAATTGTGGCAACACATCTTTTGCCGAAAAGTTTTGGAAGCCACAGCATTGCACAAGGACCTTCTGCATGGAAATGCACAACATCGAATCTGCCGAAAACAGTTTTAATTGCACCGAAAAAACTTGAAGTTACTGCAGCCAGACCTTTTTTGTCAATGGTGATAACCTTTTTCAGTTTAACACCTTTGTATTCTTTCATTTCAGAAACATCAAATTCCTGACCTGAAACGTGGTGACCGCCTCTGTTAAAGCAAGTAACCTTGTGACCTGCTTCAACCATTCTTGTTGAAAGCTCTTCAACAACAATTTCAATTCCGCCTTCGCGTGAAGGGATTCTTTTGTGGCCCAGCATTGCAATGTTTAATTTTTTGCTTTTATCCATTATGATGCACCGTCTTTTTTGAACACAACTTTAATTGTTTTAAGGAGAATTTTTACATCAAGCGCAAAACTCCAGTTTGTTATGTAGTAAGCATCAAGCTTAACAACCTCTTCAAAATCTGTGATATTACTTCTTCCGCTTGTCTGCCACATTCCCGTTATACCGGGTTTCATTGCAAGGCGGACTTTATGGTGGAAATCATATTTTTCATATTCTTCAACCGTTGGAGGACGCGTGCCGATAAGGCTCATATCACCTTTAAGAACATTCCAGAACTGTGGAAGCTCATCAATACTGAAATCTCTGATAAAATGACCGATTCCCTTGATAATCCTCGGGTCATCATCCATTTTGAACATCATACCATCGGCGATTTTATTCTGTGCCATAAGTTCTTTTTTACGTTCTTCCGCATCCATATACATAGAACGGAATTTGTAGATTTTAAACTTTCTACCGTTTTTACCCATTCTTGTCTGACTGAAGAAAATGGGACCCGGGCTTTTGATATATATTGCAGGTGCAACGAAAATAAAGCAAAGCCCTGTAAGAATAATACCTGCAATACCTGCACAGATATCAATAAGTCTTTTAAGAAAAACCTGGCTTGATGTTGCAATTTTAATACTGCGTGTAAGAACAGTAAAATCGCCCACTTCATCAAGCATACTTTCTCCGCCGAGTGAAGAATCTTCTGTTATTTTTATATGGGTTGCAACGCCCATTTCCATACAAACCCTCTGAATATCTGCAGGGAGATTTTCAACGCCTGAAACGGCAACAAACAAGCCGTCCACAACATTTTTTCGCATATATTCAAGAAGATTATCTGCATTTGCAACAACAGACACACCACTGATTTCTTTGCCTGTTTCGTCTTTATCGGAAAAACAAAGACCTACTGCACGCCAGTTTGCTTTTTCGATATTACGGAGCATTTCTTCTGCCTGACTGCTTTCACAAAAAACAAGAACACTATGTAAATTTTCTTTGTTTTTGCTCATGTGTCTTTTTATTAAGAATTTATGGAGAAATCTTGAAGACCATATAAGCACAAGTGCACTAATAATCAGGTAGCCGAAGAAAAGACGTGACATAGGCTCATTCTGCTTTGTAATATAAAGGTAAAACAAAAGGAAACCTATTGTAAGTGCAACCTGCTTTGCAACCTGAATTGCTTCGGTAAACGCCGTACGTTTAAGCACACCATGGTAAATTTTGCAGAAGAAAACAACACTTATATTAATTACAAATATCAGTATTGAAACCTGAAGATAGTAATCCTCGCTGAAAGGTGACAGAAAGCCGAAACGAATCCAATAAGCCACAACAAATGCCAACTGCCATAAAAAAGAATCAACACAAACAAAATCAAGGTGTTTAAGATAATGATTTTCAAATCGTCTGTACATTATTTCACATCCTTTTCAGTGTCAGTTTCAAACACGAAACTGCGGAGATTTTTTCTTACTTTATCCATATCGTCAAAAACGTAATACCAAAGTCCGTCAACTATCTTTCCGCTTGCAGGACATTCTTCATTCGGAAGCACGTATCTGCAGATTTCAGGAAAATTTTTAACCGCCCATATACCGAGAGATAAAATCTCCTTATCAGAAAGTGATGTTGTACATTCAGCGAGAACCATTCTTACCAAATCATCATAGTAAATAACGCTGAGATTCCTTGCAGATTCTGCCATTGCAACAAGCACCTCATACTGTCTGTTCATTCTGTCAACATCGGTGCCTGTATATCTGTTTCTTGCATATGCCACAGCCTGTCCGCCCGTAAGAATAACATCGCCTGTCTGTGTCAGAGGCTTTGTTTTAACACCGATACGGTTGAGCTCTTCAAAGTAATCCTCCATAACTTTAAGCTCTTCTTCAGTTACGTTGATTTTAACACCGTCAAGGTAATCGATTATATTTGCAAGCTGAGAGAAATTAACAGTTACAAAGTCTTTAATGTTAAGACCGAAGTTCTGATTGAGAGTTTTAACGGCAAGTTCAGGTCCGCCGTAAATATATGCATGGGTAAGCTTCGTATTTCCGTATCCGTCTACGTGAACATAGCTGTCACGGGCAAAAGAAGTTACCTTAACTTTTTTATGAATTGTATCTGCCGTTACCACGAGAATTGCATCCGAACGGCCTTTGTTACTATCCATATCCCTTGTATCAATTCCGAAAAGGGCGATATTGATGATTTCATCGGGTAATTTTTCCGCTTCCGGCAAGCCCTCGGGAATCTTATACTGAGTTGTTTCTTCCACACCGTCGTTTATGCCGAGATTTGATTCGTTAATCGGCACTCGTTCGGCATTACTCAGAATATTTTTCACGTAAAAATATCCTCCGATGCCCAGTCCTGCAATCACAAACAGAATAACAAGAAGTATTATTAAAAATTTCTTTTTATTTCTTACTTTCTCTTTCAAGTTGATTTCTCCTT
>JAZQWT010000172.1:0-20277 GCA_045632485.1 Acutalibacteraceae bacterium | reverse complement strand
GATTTGAGACAAGAAGATGTTGCACAGATTCTTAAAACCACCTCTCAGGCTTACGGCATGTATGAAAACGGAAAAAGAAGCCTGCCGATCGAATATCTGATTAATCTTGCAAAATTCTACAATGTTTCTTCTGACTACATTTTAGGACTTTCAGACATAAAATAACTCGCCGATTCCATTATGGTTCGGCGAGTTTTGTTTATACTTTTATTTTGTTTTACGCACGCTGGTATCTTGCGTTACTGTTTGCAAGGTTTGCATCAGTCTGCATAACGTACTTTATATTATCGTACATAAAGTAAAGCTGTATAATTGTGTCTTTACTGTAATAGCCTTTTTCCGGTCCGTCAACAGCAAAAACAACATTTGCTGTTGCACCCGCAGGAATTACTTGTTCATTGATTTTCTGACCTGCTGCATTGACTAAAGAAATTGTTCCGTTATATTCAGCTTTAGTGGGACCATTATAGATAAACGCATCTGATGAAAGTACTTTAAAATCACAAACACCTTTATTTTCTATATTAACCACTACTTTCTGTGCATTTGCAACCGTTTCTTTACTTACTGAAACTCTTACACTTGGTGTATAGAAAATCATAATATCAGCTGTATTGGAATATGAACCGGCAACTACGTGTCCACCATTTTCATATATAGGACGAACTCTCCAATAATAATACTGACCGTGATTTACATCCATTGTATAGCTTGTGTTTCTCTCGTTGAGAACTGCAGCTCTTGTCCACGCGCCTGTTTTACCTACTTTATAATAAAGCAGATATCCTGTAGCACCGGAAACAGGCTCCCAGCTTACAACATCCTTAAACGCATTCTTATACTGTTTTACAGAAAGAGTTGTTTTATTAAAAGTGGTTGCTGTCAAAACTTTGGATGCTGCACTTAAATAATCTTTGGAATTAACAGTTATGATAGAATAAACTTTATACTGATATTTTCCACGGACTTTATCTGTATATGAAACAGAATCAGAGCCTCTGAGAGTAGCTATCCTCACCCACTGGTTATTATTCAGACGATAAACTGCATATCCTGATGCAGAATCAACCTTATCCCATGTAATGGTAATACTATCAGGTTTTGTATATATGTTCTTGGAAATTACAGGAGAAGGAATGCGTGAAGTTCTGCTTTTAACAGCAGACGGAGCACTCTGATCCCTGTCAACTGTAACAACCTTATAGTAATATTTTTTATTAAATGTTATGTCGTTATCCGTCCATGTATTGCTTTTTACTTTTGCAACACCCTCATAACTGCCATTCTGAGATGTTGAACGATAAACCAGATAATAATCAGCACCTTTGTTTTCTGTCCATTCAAGAGTAATCTGATTGTAATCTGTCATTTCGATACTTTTGATATTAGGTTTAGCAATGTAATCTACGCGTACTTTTATGCCAACCATATCATATGCTGATTCAAATGTTTTTCTGTATGCACTTGCAGCTGCTGTAACAGTATAGAGGTAACGTGTACCTTTTTTAGCTGTTCTGTCAACAAAGCTCAGATTTTTAGTAGTTCCGATTTTCTCCCATTCACCAAAAGTTGTTTTATGGTAAACGTTATATTGTTCGGCACCCTGAACACCTTTCCATTTAACGGTTACGCCTTCTTCTGAAGAAACTGCAGATGAAAGTACAGGTGTTGAAAGATATATCCCTTCAAAGCCAAAAGAGTTATATTCACCATCTGCATAATCATTACAGGCACTTACAGTGTAAATATATTTTTCACCGCTTACAACATCTGAATCAACAAAACGTGTACTTCTTACATTATCACCGATTAATGTCCATGTTTCAGCGTTACTTGTTTTTTTATAAACACGATAAAACAAGGCACCGTCAACCTTATCCCAGGACAATAAAATACCGTCATCTGTTGATGCAGGCTTTTTAACAACAACCTCATCGCATATAATTGATAAGAATCTGATACCATTATTAAGTGCATATTTTTCTGCAGTTGAATGAAGATAAGCATTAATAACCGCACCTGATGTTTCGCCAAGGTCGGAATAAACACTGATATCAACATCCTTGCTGAGAACATAAATCTGTCTTAAAGCTGTACATCCGCTGAAAGCATAATCTTCAATAATCTTCACTGATTCCGGAATAGTAATTGAAGACAGTCTTGTACAATTATTGAAAGCGTTTTTGCTGATTTTAGTAACGCCGTTTCCAAAATCAACAGTTCTTAATTTCAAACAGTCTGCAAAAGCTCCTTCATCAATGACTGTAACAGAATCAGGAATCACAACTGCATAAATATCAGAATTATCAAAGGCTTTTGCAGCGATTCTTGTAACAGGAAGTCTGTCATATGTTTCCTGAATTTTTGCTCGACCAAAATAATTGTCATCACAATCAACAACGCAATATGAAACGCCGTCAGGATTAAGTGCATATGAAATCGAGCCATATGCCTGTGCACTGATTACAGCAACCTGAAATGTCGAAAACAACATTATCATTGCTATAAAAAACGAAATGATCTTTTTGGTATTTCTTTTCATTTTAATTCACTCCAAGAAAAATAATATACGCTAGTAATTATAACAAGTAAAAAAATAAAAATCAATATTTTATTCAAATAATATTCTGCACACTATTTTGACATAACAGCATCAATTGATTTAACCAGTTCCTCAACAATTTCATAATCTGAAGGTGCAGTTGTCATAACTACAATAAGATATGTCCGATCATCTGTATACACAATACCCGCATCATTTGTGACATTCAAAGAACGTGAATCATACCATCCTGCTTTTGAACGGGTTTTGTGTTTATCTGAAAGAGCTTTGTTAATCGGTGAGATTTCCGGTTCTTCAAGCATTTCTCCGAGCAGTGCACCTGTCTCGGAACTTTCAAAAAAGAAATAGCTTTTAAACCACATATGTGCCAACTGACGAGGAGATAAATCCTGATAATAATCGCTTGTAACCTCTTCAATATCAGCCGGCATCTCCGCTGTCCAATAATAAAAACAATCATTTCCGTATCTGGTACGAAGTGAAGCATATGAAGAATTAGATGAATATTTCAGAATTGATTTAATTGAACTTTTTTCTCGTTCTAATACTGAATTATTACTTTTGACAACCGAAACGATATATGGTGCCTTAACTGTACTTGCAGAATAAAAAGGTACGTCTGCATTATACGTAAATCCTTGTAAAGTATTAATATCCATTACAAAAAGACCGGCTTCATATCCGTTGTCTTCAATTTTTTTCAATGCACGGTCAACAGAAGTTTTGTCATCCTCTGATAAAACAAATCCACCTAAAGTATTAATTCCTTCGGTATTCTGCGGAGCATTCAGAAATTCACTTGCTTTCAATGCAATCGTATCAGAATCTTCCTGCGTTGCTTTACCGTTTCTTATTAACCACCAACCGTTGTCACTATCGTTTTTATACAAAGCATTGTGAGAAAAATCTACGACACCATCTTTAACATACCACCATGATTCCTCATCATCCACACATCCTGAAATCAGGTCAGTTCTGACGGAACGTCTGCCGTTTTCATAGTAAACCCATTCTGCTCCATCTTTATAAAAACCGTCAGCACGAATCTGCTCATATGTTGTACTTTCAACGTTTACAGGTATGGATTCTTCTTTTTTTCCATTGTTATGTAAACGCACAACAACAAATGCTGTTACACAAACAGTAATAACTAAAACTATTGAGAAAATAATATTTATGTTTTTAGTTTTCAAAATTCTTCCTCTTTTTCACAAAAATAACAATATCAGAAACAAAACACTATTATTTATGGTTCTTAATATAGTATTTGTAGAATTTAACACCTGCAGCAACATTGTCAGTTGAAATATTTTCATTTGCTGCGTGCATAGCTGCAAGCTGCTGATTATTCATTTTAACAGGACAGAATCTCAGACAGTTATCAGTAACTCTTTCATAGAATCTGCTGTCTGTTGCACCTGCCATATAGTAAGGTGTAACACAAACATCAGGAAGCACTTCGTTAAGACATTGTTTAAGATATGAAAAAGCTTCGCCATCGGGGTCTGTTACCTTTGACGCACTTCTTCTGTTCATAGGCTCTACCTTAAGGTCATATTTTTCTGCAATTTTTTCAAGCACAGCAATAGATGCATCTGCATCCTGATGTGTTGAAGGTCTGATATTACAGATAACATATGCTTCATCAGGAATAACATTAGGTGCAGTTGAGCCACCGCACATTGTGAAAGCACAGGTTGTTGAAAGAAATGCTTCGCCAAAGGAAGAAAGTGAAGGAAGCAAAGCTACAAGCACAGGCTTAAAGAGCCATACATTGCCCAATACAAGTCTCATAGGGAATGAAGCGTATGCCGCAACTGATGAGAACATCTGCTTGACAGGTGTATCCATATATTTCTTGAATGGTTTCTTTGTTTCAACTTCGTTAACGAAAGCTGCAAGGCGGGCAACAGGAGTGTTTTTCGGTGGAGTTGAAGAGTGACCGCCTGCACCCTTTGCAGTAATTTTAATGTTGCAGTTACCTTTTTCAACAATACCGATTGCAGCTGTGTCACAAGCAACACCCGGGAATGCTTTTTCCATAATTGTTCCGCCCTCGTCAAGAACAGAGAGAAGCTTTACATTATTCTTTTCAAGGTGGTCAATGATTAAATCTGCACCGCCTCCGAAAATTTCTTCGTTAGCAGAGAAGGCAAGATAAACATCACATTCCGGAACAAAATTTTCAGCAAGTAATTCTTCAACTGCAGAAAGCTCTGCAAGAACTGTACATTTGCAGTCCATTGCTCCCCTTCCGTGAACTGCACCGTCCGCAATTTCACCTGAAAACGGGTCATATTTCCAATCAGTTTCTTCTGCAGGAACAACGTCCTGATGTCCCATAAGAAGGAATGCACGTGAAGAATCTTTACCTGCCCACTTATAAAGAAGATTACCCTGAATCTCGGTTCTTTCAAGATGTTTGTGAACGAGCGGGAAATCCTCTTCAATAACCTTATGGAGTTTGTAAAACTCTGTAAGGTCTGTGTTGCCTCTCATTGAAATTGTGGGAATTTTCACCATTCTGGAGAGTTTTTCTGCATACATTTTTTCTTCTTCTTTTGTAAAATCAAGTGTTGCTTTACCGGGAACAGGTTTTGCTTTAATTCTTACTGCGTTAATAACAGCAATAAGTAAAAGCACAACAATTATCGCAAGTAATGCAAGAAGTGCAAAGCCTATATATTTCATTTTACTTCCTCCAATTTTTCAAGCAATGGCTCTTTCTGGATGCCGATAGGCTTGAAGTAGTAATATTTAGTATAATCTTCCCTGGTAACACGCCAAGCATCGGGACCGTGCCATGCTCTTGTTAAATCATTATTGTGAATTGCACCGAAGCTATTATAACGGTGACCAAAAGCGGTAATTTCTATAAGATGTTCACCCGCTTCAAGGTGACCTAATTCTACTGAATACGGTTCAAATGCAATTCTTCCGCAATCTTTACCATCAAGACTTACAGCGATAACGGGGTTACGGAACATTGTACAAGAAAGTCTGTAATCGCCTTCTGACACGTTTACTTTGTATTTGTAAGTAAGATTTCCACCGTAGAAAGGCATACCGAATCTTAAATATTCACCAAAACGGATTCCTTTGCGTTTTTCAATAATTTTGATTTTCTCACCCTCAACAACTACGCCGAAATCGCCAAGAAGATAGCCCCATTCAACGTTTGTTTTCTTCGCAAAGGGCATTTTAATTTCAATAACGTTATCACCTTTATGAAGTTTACCGATATTCATCTTGACAAGACATTCATCAACATAAAAGCCTTCGTATTTTTGTTCAAGAACATTACCGTTTACTTTAATTTCACAAAGTTCAGGTCTTTCATACGCAAAATAAACATCGTCTTCTGTATCAATTTCAGAATGAATTGTATAACGAAGATCAAGAGTATGGTTTGCGTTTTCTTCATTCTTGATTACCCACGGCTGTGCAACAGATTCTTTTCTTGAGGGATAACCGAGAACCTCTCTGAAATTATCATCAATAAGAAGAACCTCTTCCTCTGCCTGCCATTCACCACCGTCAAAGCGGTATTCCGCTCTTTCAAGAAGTGCAACGTTAGGTTCTGACATTTCATATTCCATTTCACCGAGAAGGTATATTTTTTCTACCACATCTCTTTCAATAACAGAAAGGTCGGATGAATGTTCTTCAGCTTCTCTAAGTTTAAGAAGCACACTATCGTGGCTGTAAATCACTTTTTTGATTACAGTGAAGCCGTTTCTGCAGTCAGTTGCTATGGGAGAAATTTCGCCTGTCAATGTGTCGTAAAGTTCTGCTGCGAAAGTACCTTTAACTTTAATTGTAAGTTCTGTTTCATCAATAAGGTCCGACATGCGTTTTTCAGCGTTTGCAATAAAGAGCCATTTGCAATCGTTATCATTTCTCATCTGATAGAAGAGATTCTTTGCATTTCTGCCTTCGTCATCAAGAAGATAAACTGTTTTGAATTCTTCAAGACTTTTGACAAGGCTTGCCTGAGTAAATGATACTGTGTCGCAGTTATTTGCAAACGCAAGTGCTTCATCACTCTTTACCGCGTCAACGTGCTTGGGTACTGAACCGAGGAAAATAACTTTTCCGCCAGCGTTTCTGAAAGCCTTAAGTCTTTCAAGAGTTGTACTTCTGATTGTTTCGAGCGCAGGTACAATTACAACATCGTAATCCATTTCACCGACATTGAATGTCTTACCTGACTGACCTTTATTCTGTGAAGGAAGAAGTGATTCGGCAATGAAGTCGAAATCAAGCTGATTTGAAAGAAGCCACAAAACAATGTTCTGGAAATTCTGTTCAAGTTCTTCTCTATAAAGAGCTGTCTGCTCCTGGGGACCGAAACGCACCCAATAGCTTTCAACAGGATGAATAAGGCCGATTTTAACTTCGGGTTTACCACGTGTCATAGCGGTGTTTACTCTTGAAAAATGGTCTTCAATAAGTTTGTATTCTTTATACCAGGGTGACTGATAAAAAATTGAAGCAGGATAGTCACGTTTTGCCTCACCTTCCATACTGTACCATGAAAGATGGTGAACGCGGTTTGTAATACCGAGAACTGCTTGCCAGTCGCCTTGTTGCTTGTGACCTCTGAAGTCAAAATCCCAACCCGTAACACCATAAAGCTCACTGAGCACGCCTTCTCTGCCGTACTGGTGAGATGCACTCTGTGCCTGCTTTGCAGTTGTATATTCTCTCTGATCGCAAAGCATATCAATACCCGGCAGACCAAATGAACGGTATGAACGCATTGATTCTCCTGTTGCAGAAGTCTGTGAATTCAGAGTTTGTTCCTCCATCATATGACCTGTAAGAGGAAGGTTATGTTCATCACACCATTTACCGATTGTGTCAGCAAACGCAGCGGCAAGAAGTTCAGCAGAAAGGTCGTGATATCTGTATCTTGCAACAGAAACTTCCGATTCAGGCAAATCCCAGAAAATTTCAGGCAAAGTATCAAAGAAATCTTCACCGTATTTTTCTTTGTAGATTTCGGGAAGTTTTTCTGTGTAAGGAATTATTTCAACTGTTCTGTCCTCTGCAAAGTCAAGAGAAGATTTTCTTGTATGCTGGGGTTCATCTGTAAAAATAGCAGGAACTGTATCTCCTATATATTCTTCAAGTGCATCGTAATATCTCTGATGTGTTACTTCAACAAACTTTGCAATTGCATCAGGGTTGAGCGTATCAACATAAGTCTGATTATTAAACCACGCTGACGGTTTTGATACCTCTAAATAAGCATACCATTCATTCTTACCTGTTTCATTTTCAGCAAGTTTTTTATAACTTTTAAGATATCCGTTTTCAAGAGTGATATCATATTTTGCAAGAAGAACACCATCGCGGCTCAAAGCACCTTTGCTCTGTGATTCATTGATGTTGCTTTCAACTATTTCCTCTTTTCTGATGGGAGAAAAAGCTATACATCTTGCTCTGTATTTCTCGTTGCAAGTAACAAGTCCGCCGGCAAAGCCTGAGGGCCAGCGGTCTTCGTCATAAAGATATGCTTTCATACCTTTTTCTTTTGCACGTTCAACACAAGCTTTGAAATGTTCAAGGTATTCATCGCTCATATAGTCGATATCAAGACCTGTACGACAATGCATATGCGCACCGCCAATACCCATTTCTTCAAAATAATCAAGCTGTTTTTTCATTTTTTCCTTATCCAGGTTGTTGTTAAGCGCCCAGAAAGGTTCACCACGATACTCGTTGGTGGGATTTTTGAAAAGCTCTTTGCTTAAACTTTTTTCTTTCGACTTTGGAAAAATCATATCTGTCTCCCCTTTATAAAAAGCCGCACAGAACTGTACGGCTTAAATTTTCAGATTCGCATTTTTTTATTAGCAACCATAAGTGCTTTGCTTACGGCAGAAGCCACAATAAGACATGACGCAATTTCAACGAGACCATTCACGCCCACTAAAGCCACAAAAAAGCTCACAAAACCTGATGAGCCCATCTGCGCCATCATATTCTGAATAAAATCAGTTTTTCCGAAAAGTAAAATCAACGATGTCATAAAAAAGGCTGTGTTAAAAACAGGTCCGCTTGCCGCAGCAACAAGGAAAGCAATACCTGCTGATTTTTTACCATCGAGAACTTTTGATATTCCTTTGAAAACAAGACCGCATAAAAATCCTGCAAGAACTCGTGTCGGAATACACATCACGAAAGTAAAAAACGGACTGATGCCCATAAGAGTTGTGCCGAATGCATCCATTCCGAAGCACTGAGAGAAACTGGTTACACCGAATACAAGCCCCATAAAAGCCCCTGCTGCAGGTCCGAGGACAACAGCACCCGTGACAACGGGAATAATAACAAGAGCGATTGAGAGAGGTCCTATTTTCAGATACCCCAGCGATGTGAAGGACATTACTACAACTATGGCAGTTAACACTGCAAGTTGGGTAAACTTCACGAGTTTTGTCATTTGTGTTTTTTGCATTTTATATTCCTCCTTGCTGTCGCTCCGCTTCAGAGCAGATACGGCGCAAAATTTAGCAAAAAATTTAAGTGTTTACTTTTTTATATTTTTATCATAAATAATTTTAAGTCCTTCAAGAAGCAGGTGTTTATCATAAATAATTTCTGTTTTACAATTAGCAATAACACTTCTTGCAAAGCCGCCTGTCGCCACTATGGAGCCGGGTTTTCTGCCGATTTCGTCTGAAAATCTTTCTACCATACCGTCAATCATTGCAGCTGTACCTACAAGTGTACCTGAAATAATGCAGTCAGTCGTATTCTTACCGATTGCGTTTTTTGCACGTCTGATGCCGATACTGGGCAAAAGTGATGCCGATGCAGAAAGTGCACTCATAGAAACATTGATTCCCGCAGCAATTGTACAACCGAGGAAGCTTCCGTTTTCGTCAATAACATAAATTTTGCTTGCTGTGCCCAAATCAACAACAAAGCACGGAAGCGGATATTTTTTGAATGCTGCAACACCGCCGGTTACAAAATCTGCACCTAAAGTTGAGGGATCGTCAACAAGTATATTAAGTCCTGTTTTCACACCCGGTCCCACAACAAGCGGTGTAATTCCCGTAAGCCTTCTTACTGCTTCACCCACAGGGAAAGTAACTTCAGGCACAACACTACTTAAAATACTGCCTGAAAATTCAGTTTTTTCAACAGAATAGAGTGAAAAAATACTCATAATTTCGCAGGCATACTGGTCTGCCATTCGTTTTTTATCTGTTGCAAGACGTGACACAAACACAAGATCATCGCCTTTGAACGCTCCGATAGTTATATTCGTATTTCCGATATCAATAGCAAGAACCATAATATATACCCCATATATCAACTTTTTTCATATTATACTCTATTATTTTTGAAAAATCAATGCTATAATAGTGCTGCAAATAAATTTTTTGAGGTATTTTTATGGTATGTAATATATGTCCGAGAAAATGTAATATTGACCGCAATAAACAGGTCGGTTTCTGTGGTATGAGTGACAAAATAAAAATAGCAAGAGCTGAACTTCATTTCTGGGAAGAGCCATGCATAAGCGGCACAAACGGTTCAGGAACAATTTTCTTTTCGGGATGTCCCCTTAAATGTGTATATTGCCAGAATAACGAGATAAGTTCAGGCGGTTTCGGCAAAGAAATTTCAGCAAGCCGTCTTGCAGAAATTTTCAAAGAGCTTGAAGAAAAAGGTGCACATAACATAAACCTTGTAACCCCTACACATTATTCGGAACAGATTCTGGATGCTTTGAAAATTTACAGACCTGATATCCCCATAATTTACAATTGTTCAGGTTACGAAAGTGTTGAAACACTGAAAAAGTTCAGGGGTATCGTTGACATTTATCTTACTGACATAAAATACTTTGACGGTGAAGTAAGCAAAAAATACTCAAAAGCTGAAAACTATTTTGAAGCAGCCTCCTGTGCTGTGAAAGAAATGATTTCGCAACAGCCCGAAAACATTTTCGACGAAAACGGCATTATGAAAAAAGGTGTTATTATCCGTCACCTTGTTCTGCCTCTTAATGTTACTCAGACAAAGAAAATTCTTGAGTGGATAAAAAGTGAATTACCTGACAATGTAATTATCAGCCTTATGAGTCAGTACCTACCTGTGGGAAAAGCTTATGAGTATAAAGAGATTAACAGAAGGCTCACAACACGTGAATACGAGAAAGCACTTGATTTATTTGACAAGTTTGGCTTTGTAAACGGTTTTATGCAGGAGCTTTCTTCTTCAAAAGAGGATTTTATTCCGCCATTTAATCTTGAAGGCGTCTGAAAATTTTTTTGTAAAAATTCAATGTAAAATATTGATATTAATGAGAATTTATGTTAAGATTTAATGTATCTATTAACAGGAGGTAAAAACCTATGTCAAAGAAAATTTTATCAGTAATCCTTGCAGCACTTATGTTGCTGACAGTTTCCGTTTCTGCTTTCGCAGCAGAAGGCGATGCTCCCGCTACAGGTGATGCACTTCAATTCGGCAAAGACGGAAAATTTGAAATCCTTGTTCTTGCCGACGTGCAGGACAATAACCCTGTCAACGAAGACACACTTCAGTATATCAGAGAAGCACTTGATACTGTAAAACCTGACCTTGTTGTTTTCAATGGTGACAACATCACTATTGATGACAAAGCTGCTTACGACCAGCTTATGCAGCCCCTCGTTGAAAGAGGTCAGAAGTTTACTTTCGTTTTCGGCAACCACGATGTAGAAGACAGAAGCTTTACACACGAAGATATTCTTGAAATTTACCAGTCTTACGAAGGATGCCTTGCTTACGATGCAGACCCTGCTCTTCACGGCTGTGCAACACATAATCTCCCCGTACTTTCATCAGACGGAAGCAAAGTTGCTTTCAACCTCTGGATGTTTGACAGCGGTGACTATATCAAAAGCGGAGAATATAAAGGCGAATATGACTGCGTAAGAGCAGACCAGGTTGAATGGTACAAAGAAACAAGTAAAAAACTTGAATCAGAAAACGGCGGAAAAGTTCCCTCAATTGCTTTCCAGCACATCATCACAGAAGAAGGCGTTGCAGCAATTCTTCCTGAAATGCCCTCATTCCTCGGTGCACTCGGCAGAAGCTTCGCTAACGGCAATGCATACTCTTTTGTTCCCGTATTCTCAAGAATCAAAAGCGGTTTCATTTTTGAACCCCCCTGCCCCTCACCCGATAACGAAGGACAGTGGGATGCATTCGTTGAACGCGGAGATGTTCTCGGTTGCGTATTCGGTCACGACCACGTAAACTCATTCATCGCTGAATATGACGGCGTTGATGCTATCATGGTTCCCGGTATTACAAGTGAATCCTATAAAGACGATATGTTAAGAGGCGGCAGAATCATCACTATCGATGAATCAAATCCCTGGGAATATGAAACAGAAATGCTCCACTTCCATGCACTTGCACTTAAAGACGGTTCTCTCATTCCTGAAGTAACAGGACAGAGCATTGCATCATTCAGATTCCAGGAATTCCTTCTTTCAATTTCAGAAGTAGCTCTTACAGTCGGTCAGATTCTCACTTTCTTCATCAGATAACATTAAACAAAAACACTTTTAAAGGAGGGTAAAACAATGTCTACTGAAGTTAAAGCAATTGACACTTCAAAGAACTATGTACCCAACAAAGAATTCTATATGTACTGCATAGGCGGTGCAGGTCAGGGTATGATTTACGCTATTATGTCTTCATACATATCCGACTTCTACACAAATGTTATGCAGTTACCGCTTATTTTTGTTCTTCTCCTTATGCTTCTTGCTCGTGTGTGGGACGCAATCAACGACCCGATGATGGGTATGATTGTTGACAGAACAACAACAAAATGGGGCAAAATGAAACCCTACATTCTCTGGGCAGTTGTACCCATTGCAGTTTTATCCTTCCTTATGTTCTATATTCCCGACGGATTCTCAAAAACACAGCTTATGATTTATTCAGGCTTCGTTTATGTTCTCTGGGGAATGACATACACAATTGCAGACGTTCCTTTCTGGAGCCTTCCCAACATTATGACTCCCAACCCCGATGAAAGAGGTAAAGTTATTTCTGTAGGCAAAACAGTTAACGGTGTGGGTTCTGCAATTCCGATGCTTATTTTTGCTGTTCTCGGTTTTGTTGTACCTAAAGTTCTCCCTGCTGCATCAACTGTAGAACAAGATAAGTATAAGTACATGCTTATCGCTGTTATCGCATCTGTTCTTGGCGGTATTCTCTATGCTAACTCTTATTTCCACGTGAAAGAAAGAGTTAATATCCCCAACAAACCCAGACGTGATAAATCAGAACCCGGTACACTCAGCAGAATTTTCAAATGCAAACCTCTTATGCTTGTTGTTATAATGGGTATTCTTTCAAGCGGAAGATATCTTGTTCAAGCTGCATCTGTTCACGTTGCAAGATACGGCCTTTATGTAGGTCCCGAAATCACGCCCGATATGAATCCCGAAGTTAAAGCAGAACTTATTCAGAACAGTATTTCCACAGTAAGTACAGTTCTCATGGTATGTGCTGCAGTAGGTATGTTCGGTTCAATGCTTGTAATGCCTTTCCTTTATAAGAAATTTAATTACAAGAAAATCATCATTTTCACCTGCCTTTTAGGTTTTGCTGCATCAATATGTACAACAATCATCGGTATGGTAGTTGATACAAGATACGCACTCTATGCTTGTATCCCCTTCATTATTCTTTCCTGTATTCCTCTCGGTGCACTCAACGTTACATCATCTGCAATGATTGGTGACTGTCTTGACTACATGGAACTTAAAACAGGTCACAGAGATAATGCTCTCGGTGCTGCCTGCCAGTCTTTCGTTAATAAGCTTGGTAACGCAGTTGCAACAACAGGCATTATCCTTATGTATATGGTTATCAACCTTGACCCTGCAAGTATGTACGCAAAGGAAGCAGTAATTTCTGCTCTTGATATGCCTGAAAACATGAGATTTGCTATGTTCTCACTTATCTCAATTGTCCCCGGCGTAAGTATGCTCCTTTGTGCAATTCCTATGTTCTTCTATGACCTTGTTGACGGAAAGAAAGACAGAGTTACAAGAGAACTTGCTGAAAAACGTCAGAAATTAGGCGTTAAAATAGACTGATAATATCTGCCGAATGGGTTTTTACTCATTCGGCATAAATACGTTTTATGGAGGTAAAAATATGGCTTATATTGAATTCGATTCATCACGTCCTTTGGACTTAATCCCTCTCGGAAGAATCGCTATTGACTTTAATCCCACTGATATGAACAAGCCCTTGTCAGAAAGCAGTAACTTCAACAAATACGTTGGTGGCTCACCTGCTAACATTGCAGTTGGTATGGCAAGACTTGGCAAGAAGGTTGGCTTCTTTGCAAAGGTTTCCGATGACCAGTTCGGTGATTACGTTATAGATTATTTCAAAAAAGACGGCATTGACACAAGCCACATCACACGTTGCAAAAATGGTGAAAACCTTGGTCTTACTTTCACAGAAATCAAAAGCCCCACAGAAAGCAGTATCCTTATGTACCGCGAAGGCGTGGCTGACCTTATGCTTCACCCTGACGATATAGATGAAGATTACATCTGTCAGACAAAAGCACTTCTTATTTCAGGTACAGCACTCTGCCAGTCTCCCTCAAGAGAAGCAGCTCTCAAAGCAATGATGCTTGCAAAGAAAAACAATGTTCCTCTTATTTTTGATATTGACTATCGTTCATACACATGGAAAAACAAAGATGAAATCTCTGTTTATTATTCAATGGTAGCAAGAAACGCAGATATTATTCTCGGCTCAAGAGAAGAATTTGACCTTACTGAAGCAATCACAGGTGTTTGTGCTTCTGACGAAGAAAGTGCAAAATACTGGTGCTCATACGGTGCAAAAATCGTCGTTATCAAACACGGTAAAGACGGCTCAACTGCTTATACAAATGATGGCAACAGCTACACAATCAAACCCTTCCCCGTAAAAATGCTCAAAGGCTTCGGCGGCGGAGACGGCTATGCTTCTTCTTTCATCAGAGCACTTCTTGATGGTTGTGAAATTATCGATGCTCTTGAATATGGTTCAGCATCTGCTTCAATGCTTATTTCTGCTCACAGCTGTTCAGAGGCTATGCCTTCTCTTGAAGCAGTTGAAAAATTCATTGCTGAAGAAAAAGAACTCTACGGTGAAATGGTTGTAAGAGGTTAAGAAAATGTTTGAAGTACCTGTATTAAATGAAAATAACGAAAAAATACTTTGCGAAATGAATGGTAAAAATGCTCATATGTTAATGAACATCAAAGTAAAGTATTTAAAAGCAGGAGAAAAAATCTCTATCTGCGAAGATAAAAATGAAACTGCAGTTCTGCTTGTAGGCGGCGAAGTAAAATTTGCTTATAACGGCATTGAACAGACCGGCAAAAGAGAAAACCCCTTTGATATGAAGCCATACTGTCTGCACGTTTCAAAAAATACTGAAATTTCAGTAGAAGCACTTGCTGACAGCGAAATTATAATTCAACAAACAGATAACGACAAAGAGTTTGCCCCCGTATTCTATAATCCGGAAAACTGTCTTTATCAGGAATTCGGCAAAGGTCAGTGGGACGGTGCAGGTCATAGAGTTGTTTCAACAATGTTTGACCCTGACAATGCACCTTATTCAAATATGGTTATGGGTGAGGTATTTAATAAACCCGGCAGATGGTCCAGCTACCCTCCCCACCATCATCCCCAGCCTGAAGTTTATTACTACAGATTTGATAAGCCTCAGGGCTTCGGTGCTTGTTTCAACGCTGATGATGTTTATAAAAGTGTTGACTCCTCTGCTTGTTTCATCGACGGTGGAGAAGACCATCAGCAGGTTGTTGCACCCGGATATACAATGTACTATGTGTGGATGATTCGCCACCTTGACGGCGACCCCTGGTATAAAACAACACGATTCGTGGCACCAGAACACGAATGGTTAACGAAAGGTTGATGAAAATGAGTACAATTAGACTTACTTGTGGCGAAGCAATTGTCAGATATCTTGACAACCAGTACGTCACAATTGAACAAGACGGCAAAATGATTGAAAGTAAGTTTGTGGAAAGCTTTTACGCTGTTTTCGGACACGGCTGTGTTATTGGTGTCGGTGAAGCACTTTCACAGGCTGAACATTCAATCAAAGTTATGCAGGGCAGAAACGAGCAAGGTATGGCTCTTGCTGCAATGTCTTATGCAAAACAGCATAACAGACTTAAAATTCTCCCCTGTATGTCATCTATCGGCCCCGGTGCCGCTAATATGGTAACTGCAGCGGCTAACGCAACTGTAAACAATGTTCCCCTTCTTCTTTTTATGGGCGATACTTTTGCAACAAGACAGCCTGACCCTGTGCTTCAGCAGATGGAGCAGCCTCAGGATTTAACTGTTACAACAAACGATGCTTTCAAACCCGTTTCAAGATATTTTGACAGAATTGTAAGACCTGAAATGATAATGTCAGCACTTACAAACGCAATGCGTGTTCTTACAGACCCTGCACACACAGGTGCTGCATGTATTGCTATGTGTCAGGATGTCGAAGGCGAAAGCTACGATTATCCTGAAGAATTCTTCAGAAAAAGAGTTCACTTCATTCAGAGAACTATCCCCAACAACTATGAAATAGTAAAAGCTGCTGAGGCACTCAAAGCAAGCAAGAAGCCTCTCGTTATCGTTGGTGGCGGTGTAAGATACAGTATGGCAGGTAAAGAGGTTTCTGCTTTCTGTGAAAAGCACAATATTCCTTTTGCTGAAACACAGGCAGGTAAAAGTGCAATCAAATCAAGCCATCCTTTAAATCTCGGTGGTATCGGTGCAACAGGTAACGCAAGTGCCAACACAATTGCTAAAGAAGCAGACACAGTTATTGCTGTAGGCTCAAGACTTTCTGACTTCACAACATCATCAAAATGGATTTATGCAAATGCACAGGTTATCACAATCAACGCAAGTGCTTTCCATGCACAGAAGTTTGACAGTATACCTGTGGTGGCTGACGCAAAAGAAGGCATCACAGCTCTTGATAAGGCTATGGGTGATTATAAATCAGCTTACACAACTGAAATTGAGAACGCTAAAAAAATGTGGGACGAAGAAATGGCTCGTCTTACCTCAATTGAATACCCTGCTGAAAACTTTGAGCCTGAAAACAAGGTAAGAGTTGAAAATAACCTTGAAGATTTCTCAGAAGTTACGGGCGGAAAGCTCTGTCAGACAACTGCTCTCGGCATAATCAGAGAACTTATCCCTGAAGATGGAATTGTTGTCGCAGCATCAGGCTCACTTCCCGGATGTATGCAGAGAATGTGGACAACTGACAGCCTTTACAGCTACAATATGGAATACGGTTATTCCTGTATGGGTTATGAAATCGCAGGTGCATTCGGCTCAAAGCTTGCAGACGAAGATAAAGAAGTTTACGCAATGGTTGGTGACGGCAGCTACAATATGCTCCATTCAGAAATGATTACCGCATTGCAGGAAGGCAAGAAAATCAACGTGCTTCTTTTCGATAACGCATCATTCGGTTGCATTAACAATCTCCAGATGGGTCAGGGTGTTGCAGCTCTCTGCACAGAATCACGTTACAGAAATGGCGATGACCCCATCAGATACGGTGAATTTATGAACATCGACTACGCAATGTGCGCTAAAGGCTACGGCTATGTTACATACACAGCAAAAACTCCTGACGAATTAAGAGAAGCACTTAAAGATTCTCTTAAACAGACAAAGCCCACTCTCATTGATATCAAGGTTCTTCCCAAAACAATGACAGACGGCTACGGTAGCTGGTGGAATGTAGGATGCAGTGACATCCCCCGCACAGAAAAAGGTAAAGAAGCCTACGCTGAAAAACAGGCACACCTTAAAGAAGCAAGAAAATATTAATTTGCTAAATATTAATCTGAAAGGATTGTTTAATATGAATTGTGAAAAAATCAAACTCGGTATCGCTCCCATCGCATGGACAAACGACGATATGCCCGACCTCGGTGCAGAAAACACATTTGAACAGTGCGTGAGCGAAATGGCTCTTGCAGGATATAAAGGCTGCGAAATCGGCAACAAATATCCCAAATGCCCCAAAGAATTAACAGAGAAACTCGAAATCAGAGGTCTTCAGATTGCAAACCGTTGGTTCTCTTCTTTCATTCTCACAAAACCTTTTGAAGAAGTTGAAAAAGATTTCCGTGAAAACTGCGAATTCTTAAAGGCTTGCGGTGCAAAGAGAATCGGTGCTTCTGAACAGAGCTACAGCATTCAGGGACAGATGGAAACACCTGTTTTTGAAAAGAAATATGTTATGAACGACGAAGAATGGACAAAATTTGCTGACGGTCTTTCTAAACTCGGTAAAATCGCAAAGGAATATGATATTACACTTGTTTACCATCATCATATGGGTACAGTTGTTCAGACTGCAGAAGAAATCGACAAAATGATGTCACTCTGCGACCCTGACAGCGTATATCTCCTCTTCGATTCAGGTCACCTTGCATACTGCGGTGAAGATTACCTTGCAGTTCTCAAGAAATATGCAAAGAGAATCAAACACGTTCACCTTAAAGATATCCGTCCTGAAATTGTTCAGAAGGTTAAGGACGAACACTTAAGCTTCCTTCAGGGCGTAAGACTCGGTGCATTTACAGTACCCGGCGATGGTATGATTGATTTCGCGCCTATCTTCGAAGTTCTCGAAGAAGCAGATTACGAAGGCTGGATGCTTGTTGAAGCAGAACAGGATCCTGCTATTGCAAATCCCTTTGAATATGCTGTTAAAGCAAGAAAATATATCAGAGAAAAAGCAGGAGTGTAAAAGCAAATGGAAAAATTACAGTATTATGTAAATGGTGAGTTCAAAGACTCAAAAACAGACGTGTGGTATGACCTCCACTGCCCCAGCACAGGCGAAGTTACAGGTCAGGCACCTTGCTGTACAAACGACGAAGTTTTAGAAGCAGTTGCTGCAGCTAAAGCCGCTTACCCTGCATGGAGAGCAACTCCTGCAATCAAGAGAGCTCAGATTATGTACAAAGTAAGAGACCTTATTATGCAGAATATGGAAGAGCTTACAATGTGCGTAGCAAAAGAAAACGGTAAAGTATGGGCTGAAGCTGAAGGTGACGTTCTCAAAGCAAAAGAAGGCACAGAACTTGCAATTCAGGTTCCTTCTCTTATGATGGGCGAAAGCCTTATGGATGCTTCAACAGGATATGACACAGTTAAATACCGTGAAGCAATGGGCGTATTCCTCGGCATTGTTCCCGTTAACTTCCCTGCTATGATTCCTTTCGGCTGGATGGCTCCTACTTGTATCGCTTGCGGTAACACAATGGTTCTCAAGGCTGCATCTCTTACACCGAAAACAGCAATGATGTTTGCAAAGATTTATAAAGAAGCCGGTGTTCCCGATGGTGTTATCAACATCGTTACATGTTCAAGAAATGAAGTTAATACACTTCTTGATCACCCCGATATCGTTGGTGTTACATTTGTTGGTTCAACTCCCGTAGGTCTTAAGGTTTACGAAAGAGCAGCAAGAAACGGCAAACGCTGTCAGGCTCTCTGCCAGGCTAAAAACCACGCTCTTGTTATGGAAGACTGTGCACTTGAAAGAACTGTTGCAGGTGTTATCAACTCTGCTTACGGTTGTGCAGGTCAGAGATGTATGGCTCTCTCTTGCTGTGTTGTTGTAGACAGCATCGCTGACAAATTCGTTGCTGAACTTAAGAAACAGGCAGAAAAAATCACACTCGGACCTTCATGGGATAAAAACTCAAAACTCGGACCGATTACATATAAGAAACATTACGACGAAGTTATTGCTGATATCAACAAAGGCGTTGAAGAAGGCGCAACACTCGTTCTTGACGGCAGAAACGCAAAAGTCGAAGGCTATGAAAACGGTTATTTCGTAGGCCCCACAATCTTCGACCATGTAACAGAAGATATGACAATCGGCAGCGATGAAGTTTTCGGACCCGTGCTTTGCATCAAGAGATGTAAAGACTTCGAAGAAGGTCTTAAGATTATGAATGCAAGCCCTTATGCAAACGGCTCAGTTATTTACACACAGAGTGGCTTCTACGGAAGAGAGTTTGCTCGTCATACAGACGGTGGCCAGGTTGGTATCAACGTTGGTATTCCTGTACCTGTTGGATTCTTCCCCTTCTCAGGTCACAAACAGTCATTCTTTGGTGACCTTCATTGTCTTGGTAAAGATGCTTACCGTTTCTACACAGAATCAAAAGCTGTTACAACTCACTGGTTCTCTGAAGATGAAAAGAAAGCACTTGAAGTAAGCACTTGGGACGGCACAATATAAGTTAAAAATTTCTTTAAAGAAAGGATTTGAATAAAATGATTAAAATCGGTATTATCGGCGCTGGCCGTATCGGTAAAGTACACCTTCAGTCAATTACTTACCATGTAAAAGGCGCAATGGTAAAATCAATCGCAGACCCCTTTATGAACGAAGAAACAGAAGAATTCGTTAAAGGAATGGGTGTTGAAGTTATCACAAAGGACTACAAGGAAATCCTTGCAGACCCCGAAATCGATGCAGTTATGGTTTGCTCATCAACAGACACACACTCAACAATTTCAGTTGAAGCAATCAACGCAGGCAAACACGTTTTCTGTGAAAAACCCGTTGACCACTCAATCGAAAAAATCCAGGC
>JAZQWT010000171.1:0-3917 GCA_045632485.1 Acutalibacteraceae bacterium | reverse complement strand
GGTGATACTGTAATTGATTTCGGTCAGAATCTTACAGGTTATGTTGAATTTAAATTTAAGGGCAATGCAGGTGACGAATTTGTTATCACTCACGCAGAAGTTCTTGATAAAGACGGAGAATTCTACATCGAAAATATGCGTTCAGCAAAGAACGAAATCAGAGTTATCTGCGACGGAAACGAGCATACATTCAAGCCCCACTACACTTTCCAGGGTTTCAGATACATCAAACTCGTTGGCTTTACAGATGAAATAAATCTTGAAAACTTCACAGCAATTGCAGTTTATTCAGATATGAAGAGAACAGGCTATTTCAACTGCTCAAGCGAAATGCTCAACAAACTTTATCACAATATTATCTGGGGTCAGATGGGCAACTTCCTTGATGTACCCACAGACTGCCCCCAGAGAGATGAACGTCTCGGCTGGACAGGTGACGCAGAAGTTTTCGTTAAAACTGCAAGCTATAACTTTGACGTGTATAAATTCTTTACAAAATGGCTCAAAGACCTTGCGGCAGACCAGTGTAAAGACGGTAAAGTGCCTCACGTTATTCCTGACCTCGGTTGGTTTGACGATGAAGAAAATGCAACTTCATCTGCTGCATGGGCAGATGCCGCAACAATCTGTCCCTGGCAGATTTACCTTACATACGGCAAAAAGGAAATCCTTGAAACACAGTATCCTTCAATGAAAAAATGGGTTGATTATCTTGATTCAATTGCAACAGATAACCTTTGGATTCAGGAAGACCATTTCGGTGACTGGCTCGGCCTTGATGCAGAAGAAGGCAGCTACAAAGGTTCAACAGATATGAACCTTATTGCATCAGCTTATTATTATTACTCAACATCACTTGTTGTAAAAGCAGGTAAAGTTCTTGGCGAAGACGTTGAAAAATATGAACAGAGTCTTGAAAATATCAAGAAATCATTTATGGCAACATATCTTCCTGAGGGCACACTTCTCTGCAATACACAGACAGCCTGTGTTCTTACTCTCTTCTTCGGTCTTTGCGATGATGCAGAAAAAGTTACTGAACAGCTTCTTTCAATTATCAGCGAATTCGGTCATATGACAACAGGCTTTGTAGGCACTCCCTATCTTCTTCATGCATTAAGTGAAAACGGTCAGACAAAGAAAGCCTATGACCTTCTTCTCCGCGAAGAATATCCATCATGGCTCTACTCTGTTACCAAGGGTGCTACAACTATCTGGGAACATTGGGACGGCATCAAACCTGACGGCTCAATGTGGTCAGCAGATATGAACTCATTTAATCACTACGCTTACGGTGCAGTAGGTGACTGGATGTACGGTGTTATGGCAGGTATTAATACTGATGATAATGCACCCGGCTTCAAACACATCATTTTCAAGCCTGAAACAGATGAAAGAATCGACTTTGTTGAAGCATCAATTGAAACTGCATACGGCACAGTTAAATCTGAATGGAAGAAAGTTGATGACAAAATCAAATATACATTCACAGTTCCCACAGGCGCAGTTGCAACAGCTTATGTCGGTGAAGAAAAATATGCTTTAGGCGCAGGGGTGCATCATTTTGTCGGTTAAGACCAATGCAATAAGAATTGTAGAAACTGCGAAGATTGACTACACTCTTCATTCATACCCTTGTAAGGAAGCACTTGATGCCCTGACAGTTGCAGGTAAAATCGGTGCAGATATTGAGCGTGTTTTCAAAACTCTTGTCACTCAGGGCAAAAGCGGAGATTATTACGTTTTTGTTGTGCCCGGTAAGGAAGAACTTGATCTGAAAAAAGCTGCTGCTTCAGTTGGTGAAAAATCAGTTTCAATGATTCACGTAAAAGATATAAACAAAATCACAGGCTACATCCGCGGAGGATGCAGCCCTGTGGGTATGAAAAAGAATTATGTAACGGTATTTGATTCATCTGCACAGAATTTCGACAGAATCTATGTCAGTGCAGGAAAACTGGGTTTCCAGATGGAATTGTCACCTGATGATTTGTGCCGACTTGTAAACGGAAAATTCTGCGAAATTACATTATAAGATATAAAAGTGCAAACAAAAGCAGTTTGTCGTCAGAATTTTTTGAAAGAATAAGAATCAGTGCTAAAATCAGCAGCTTGTCATCGTCGCATTGATTTTTTTGTAAACAGAAATTGTTGCCGTTTTGGAAAGCAGAGGTTTTATCTTCTTTCTTTTCAAAACGGCAGTTGCATTTGTATTTATCGTAATCATCCTCGTGAAAACGTGAATTCTCCCGCATTCTGAAAACTTCTTCAGAGGCTTCTTTGATATCATTGTAAGAAAAATCTTTCAAAAAATCACCTACTTCAATTCTTCAATAATGGGCAGAATTTCAAACATCTTCATCATATTCAGCACCTGGTCTGCCTTATATCTTCTGTCATCTTTAAGCAGAGGCTTAAGAGCTTTTATAAGCTCGCATCTCGGATTCTGCGATGATGAATTCATACGAGCCATAATATTCGCGATTTTGCCCATAACAGACGGGTCAATGCCCTGAAAACCGAAATTATTTGTTTCTTCCTTTTTCTCCTGATTGTCTCCGAAAAGCGACTGAGCAGTCTGTCTGAGAGATTCAATATCTTTCTCGCTCAACGAAGAAAGAATATCACCTATGTTATCCATATTCATTTTTCGTTTCTGAATTTTTTCATAAGCTCAAGTGCGAAAGGGCTTGACAGAATTTCTTTTAATTTATTTTTGTCGCTTAAAACGTCGTTCAGTTTCTTTTTTTCGTCGGCAGATAAATTGTTTTTTATAAAAGAGTTTACGTCTTTGTCGTTTAACAGTTTATCAAACTTATCGTTCATTGAAATCACTCCTGAATGAAAGGGTTTTGTTATGAGAATTTTAGTTTTATCAGATTCACATTCTGATGTTTATTCACTCCGTACCGCAATAAAAAATCACTCTTCTGCAGAAGTTGTAATTTTTCTCGGCGACGGTGAAAGAGATTTGTCTCAGGTTGAGGATGCTCTTGCGGGAAAGCACGTTATTGCAGTAAAAGGCAATTGCGATTTTTATTCAGAACTTGAAGAAAATATCGTGCAGACAATCGGGGGTAAGAAATTTTTTATTACCCACGGATATCTTGAAAACGTGAAATTCGGTGACGACAGATTGATTTACAAAGGTCAGTCACTTGACGCCCACATTATATTATATGGCCATACCCATGTCCCTGTGAGTAAATATATTGACGGAGTTTATGTTTTTAACCCGGGCAGTATCCGCGACGGGAATTACGGATTTATTGACATAACAGATAAGGGTGTTATGTGTGTAAATGCAAAATTATAATTTACCCGTTACTAACCTTGCCATTTTGCTGTCATCCTTGAGCGTAGCGAAGGATCACAAAATGGCAACACATAAACCATTCCCAAACGAGATTCTTCGCTTCGCTCGAGAATGACACGTTTGGGAATGTCAGCGATAAATTATAGTTTATATGAGCATCAATAACTAACTACGGGTAATACACTGACGATCATTATAAAACTGACATCGGTGATAGCATAAAAAGTATCCCCTTGAAAACGCAAGGGGAGATGTCGTTTTCGTGAGAAAATGACAGAGGGGATTTTTCGCTTAAATTATAATTTTATCTGTATGTTTATTTGTCTGTTATCTGATGCTTTCGTTTTCTTCGTGGCGTTTCTTTCTGATTTCATCAAGTTCAGCATACATCTGTTCTTTCTTTTCACCCTCAATGTCATAGAAGAATTTAAGAATAATAGCCTTCAGGACATTTGCGAGAGTATAACCGAAGAGGAGGAATGCAAGAATCTTAAGACATGTATCAAGGTATGTAGGCTGAGCCTGCATTGTTTTAACAAGGTCGCCCTCAGCTGATGACATATAACCTGCCCATGCAATCATGAAGGGGATTGCAAGTTCT
>JAZQWT010000170.1:0-11646 GCA_045632485.1 Acutalibacteraceae bacterium | reverse complement strand
TGGAAATAATATAACATTTTAAGAATAATTAGTCAATAAAATAATACTGATGACAGAAAATAAATTATAATTTAACGCTGACATTCCCAAACGTGTCATTCTCGAGCGAAGCGAAGAATCTCGTTTGGGAATGGTTTATATATTGCCATTTTGAGATCCTTCGCTGACGCTCAAGGATGACAGCAAAATGGCAAGGTTAGTAACGGATAAATTATAATTTAAGCGAAAAATCCCCTCTGTCATTTTCTCACGAAAATGACATCTCCCCTTGCTTTTTCAAGGGGAGAATTTTTATGCTATCACCGATGTCAGTTTTATAATAATCGTCAGTATATTACCCGTAGTTAGTTATTGATGCACATATAAACTATAATTTACCACTGAAATAAGAATAACAAAAAGGCCCCCTTGCCTAAAGGGGGCCGGCAAAACCGTAGGTTTTGACTGGGGGGGTATTTTTAAAGTTTATTCAAATTAACTTTTATCCCTCCACCGCTTACGCGGTCCCCCTCCCTTCAGGCAAAGGAGGCAATACTCCATTAAAGCAAAAGGATAAATTAATTTAATCCGTAATCAATCTTATAAGCAAATCATACCCTACAAAATACTCTCTTATAACAGTTTTTACGAAGCCGTTTTCTGTTTTGCAGCTTAACTTACCTATATTGTTAAAACCATAATGGTCGGCAATTACAGAGGCTCTGTGGATATGATAATCTGATGACAGAAATGCAACACGGACTTTTTCAATACTTTTGCCTGAATGTTTTTCAATAACTTCTTTTGCGAATTCAAAATTTTCAAAAGTGGTTGTTGATTTATCTTCAAGAACGATTCTTTCAGGCTCTATTCCTTTTTCAATCAGAAGTTTTTTCATTAATTCTGCTTCAGAAATTATCTGCTCATCTGTTGTTATTCCTCCACACACAACGACTGTGGAATCTTTATCGATTTCAAGATATTCTGCCGCACCGTTTACACGTTCAAGCATAAGGTCACTTGGTGTATCCTTGCCTACAACCTGATTTCCGAGAATTATAAGATAATCAAAGTCATATTCGTAAACATATTCTGCCTTTGCATCATATATCACAAAAGGTACGTATATCATTGCTGTCACTGCAAAGTATCCTATAACAACAGCAAGAACTATGCTCAATATTCTTACAGCTTTTTTCATATATATCTCCTTTTAAAAAATCGGACTTATGAAACCATAAGCCCGATTAATTTCATTATTTAAAGAAATTGATAAGTCCCATAACAAACAAAATTACGATAAACACAGGAAGAACATAAGTCAGATAACCGCGCATCCAGTCCATAACTTTTGCTTTACCTTTACCGATATTTGCCTCTTTCTTGAACTTTTCCCATCCCCAACCATACTTTGTTGTACAGAAGAGTAGAAAAACAAGTGAGCCTATGGGAAGAAGAAGATTCGAAACAAGGAAATCTTCAAGGTCCATAATTGTTGAGCCTTCACCAAATGGTGTAAGACCTGCAAGGACATTAAATCCGAGAATACAGGGAAGTGAAAGAACAAGAACTAAAATGCAGTTAATAAAACAGGATTTTTTTCTGCTCCAGCCAAACATATCGCAAGTACATGCAATAATACCTTCAAACACAGCAAAAACAGTTGAAAGAGCTGCAAATGCAAGGAATATGAAGAACAGACTTCCCCACAATCTACCGAGAGGAATATTGTTGAAAATATTCGGTAATGTTATAAAAATAAGGGGCGGTCCTGCGTTTACTTCAACATTATAAGCTGAACATGCAGGGAAAATAATAAGACCTGAAACAAGAGCAACAAATGTATCAAGTAAACCTACATTGATAGCTTCACCCATAAGACATCTGTTTTTATTGAGATAACTGCCGAAAATCGCCATTGCGCCCATACCAAGACTCAATGTGAAAAATGCTTGATTCATTGCAGCAACAATAACGTTGCCTACGCCTGCTGCTTTAAGGTTTGCAATACTGGGTTTAAGATAAAACTCAAGACCCTCTTTACCACCGTCCATAACTGAACTGTTAATGGCAAGCACAATCATAATAGCGAGAAGTGCAAGCATCATCCATTTGGTAATTCTTTCAAGACCCTTCTGAACACCAAAGGAACAAACAAGGAAGCCGACAATAACCACTATTGCCATATACATAGCCATAGAACCGGGGTCTGCAAGCATTGCATCAAATTTTCCTGCAACGCCCGTTGCGTCAAGACCTGCGAACTCACCTTTTGCCGTAGTAACAAAATATCTGAGCATCCATCCTGAAACAGTGGTGTAGAACATCATTAAAAGATAATTACCTATAACTGCAGCGTAACCATGAATATGCCATTTACTTCCTGCCGGTTCAAGCTGCTGATACATTTTTGCAGGGCTTTTACGACTTGCTCTGCCCATTGCAAATTCCATTGTCATAATCGGCACACCCATTATAACAAGGAAGAAAAGATAAATCAGTACAAAAATACCGCCACCATACTGACCTACCATGTACGGAAACTTCCATACATTACCGATACCTATGGCACAACCGGCACTGAGAAGAATGAATCCCAGACGGCTGCCTAATTTTTCTCTTGCCATAAATTCTCCTCTTTCCGAAAAAATTACCCTGTTATTATATCATAACAGGGTTTATTTTTCAATAGCAAAATCCGACACCTTATTCAATTCTGCCCAAAATCAGGTTTCTGATTTCAGGAGCTGTGTCGCTATATTCAATTGACGACAAAAAAGTTTTTTCAGCATCGGAGAATTTATCCTCATCCGACGTGTACATTTCGGCAATCACTTCACCTGCTGATATTTTATCACCTGTTTTCTTTAACAGTTTTATACCTGCAGCGAAATCGATGGAATCACCTTTTTTCTCTCTGCCTGCGCCTAATTTTGCACAGGCAATGCCTACAGTTTCTGCATTCATACGGGAAATATAGCCCTCTGCTTCCGATTTAATTTCACGTGTAAATTCTGCTTTCGGGAAAAGCGAAATATCGTGAATATAATTTTCATCTCCGCTCTGTGCCTTAACCATATCGGCAAGTTTACTGAGAGCTTTTCCGCTTGAAATTGCTTCTTCAACCTTTTCCTCAGCGTTTTCAACTCCTGCCATTTCAAGAAGCTCTGCACTTAATGTTTTTACAAGCAAGGTAAAATCTTCAGGACCATTGCCTTTAAGTGTTTCTATCGCTTCAATAACCTCAATACTGTTGCCGATTGCATTTCCTAAAGGTTTATCCATATCGGTAATTATCGCCACTGTCTTTCTCCCGGCGCCATTTCCGATTTTAACCATCGCCTGTGCAAGTTTTTCTGCATCTTCATAGGTTTTCATAAATGCACCGCTACCTACTTTTACATCAAGCAAAATACAATCACTGCCTGACGCAAGTTTCTTGCTCATAATACTTGATGCGATAAGAGAAAGGTTTTCAACTGTTGCCGTAACGTCGCGTAAAGCGTACAATTCTTTGTCTGCAGGTGCTAAATTCATTGACTGCCCTGCAACACAAAGACCGTGAGCATTTACAATATCAAAAAATCTTTCAGGCTCTATTGAAGTTTCAAAGCCTTTTATTGATTCCAGTTTATCAATTGTACCGCCTGTGTGACCAAGACCTCTGCCTGACATTTTGGCTACTTTAACTCCGCAGGCGGCAACTATCGGTGCAACTGCAAGTGTTGTTTTATCTCCCACACCGCCGGTAGAATGCTTGTCAACTTTGATTCCGTCAATTTTCTCCAGGTTCATTCTCTCCCCTGAATCTGCCATAGCAAGAGTAAGATTCAGCGTTTCTTCTTCATCCATCCCCTGAAAATATATTGCCATCATCAAAGCTGAGATATGATAAAGCTCAATTTTTTTATCTGTAACACCTTTTACAAAAAATTCAATTTCCTCTTTTGTAAGTTTTCCGCCGTTACGTTTTTTCAGAATCAAATCATACATTCTCATTTCATATCCACCTCTGAAAAAGAAAAAGGTAAAATTTCACCGAGTGTTTTTGTTATATATTCATTTTTATTTTTGGCAAAAATCACTTTGAAAGTTTCATCACAGAATTCAGCCATAACCTGTCTGCATGCACCGCAGGGTGCAAGATAAGTTTCGCCACCGACTATTGCAATAGCTTTAAAATCTCTTTTACCTTCTGAAATTGCTTTAAAAAAAGCAGTTCTTTCGGCACAGTTTGTAAGGCCGAAAGATACATTTTCAACATTGACCCCTGTGAAAATCTCGCCGTCAGTACAAAGAAGAGCTGCACCCACGGAAAATTTTGAATAGGGTGAATATGAGTTTTTCTGTGCCTCAATTGCTTTCAGAATAAGTTCTTTTTCGTTCATAAAAACCTCCGAAGAAAAATCAAAAGACCATAATATTGTTCTCCCGTAAGGCGGTATTTCTTTAAAATATAAACTTGCGGCACAATTATGTGTTAAAAAACACCGATACGCGACAGCGTTATCGGTGTTTTCAGCCTTTTAAAATGCTTCGCAGTTGTAGAAAAACAAAAACTTCCTTATGAGAATTCAGCGAAAGGACCCTCATTTAATCATTAACAAATCCTGCATTTTCAATTTCTTTTCTGAGAATTTCGCATACAGTTTCAAAAACGTCTTTACCTGCATCCTGCAGAACTTCATCGTCTTTTGCCGAACAAAGCTTTGCAAACTGCTTACCGATACCGCCGGCAACATCTCCGCCTTTTCTCAACACAAGATAGTAGTAAGTGTACGCATCTGTGATATTGTTATAAAGATTTTCGTCAAGCTCTATAAGTTTATCATAAAAAGCATTTACAGCCATTGTTGAAACAGAATATTTTTCAAGAAGAACATGAAGCTCTGCTTCAACAGTAAATGTTATAAGTTTTTCTATCTGTTCAGGGATGTTTTTATTATTTATTTCACGTGCATAGTTTTCCCATATAAACATTTCATCCATAAGTTTATAAACTCTGAGTGCTATAGCCTCGCCCATTTCCTTTGCGCGGTCCATATTGCCGTTTGCACGCTGTTTTTTCATAATTTCAACAATACGGATTAAAACATCTGCTTCGTTTTCAATTTTATTCGCACCGAAGATTTTAACATCTTCATCTTCAAACATATGCATAACGTTTCTCCCTGAAATTTTTATTTATCGCCTGCTGCCTCCTGCTCGGCTTTTTTGCGGAGTCTTTTCTGCTTTGCCTTATAGCTTATGAGTTCATCAAGCTGTTTATCCGGTGTACAGTAGTCACCGATTGAAATTTTTTCTTTATTATACATACCGTGGAAGTTACTGCCACCGAGAGCAAGAAGTTTTTTCTGTTTTGCAAGTTTTGCATACTTTTCGCTCTGCTCAGGAGTATTGTCAGGACACCATGCTTCAATTCCGTCAAAGCCCATATCCATCATTGCTTCAACAAAACCATCGCTGTATCTGCCGGGGTGAGCAAGAATTGCAATACCGCCTGATTCATGAATTGCATCAATTACTTCTTTAGTATCTGCATATTTAGCTTTGAAATATATATTATTTTCACTGCCTTCTGCAAAAAGTTCATTATAAATGTCATCATAGAATGAAGTTGCAAATCCGCTTTCAAGCAAAGCTCTCATAATATGGCATATGTAAATATTAGTTGAACCTGTTGCACATTTCACAATAAGCTCGGGTGTTATATTATATTTCTTTGATGCTGCAAGAATCATAAACTGACTTGCTTTTTTACAAGCCATCATATTTCTGCGACAAAGGCCTTCAAGTCTTGCAGGACTATCAGCGAGATAGCAAAGAACATCGACCTCCAGACCTGTCTGAGCCTCTGTTGAAGATAACTCAACGCCGGGAAGTACTTTCACATCATGGCGTTTGCCGATAAGTTCTCCCCTGATGTTACCTGCCTGGCAGTTATGGTCAGTGATTGAAATTGTATTAATTCCCTGTTTTTTTGCAAGGATTATGAGGTCATCAATACCGAGTGACCCGTCAGATAATTTAGTGTGACAATGCAAATCTGCGGACATTTTCCTTCACCTCAAAATAGTTATAGTGCTTCAACAATATTATACATTTTTTTGTATAATATTGCAAGAGTAAATTTCAATTTAATTTTTTATTTCTTCGATAAATTCCTGTATACGTTTAAGCGCTTCCCTGATATGTGCGATAGAATATGAATAAGAAACCCTTACATATCCCTCTCCGCATTCACCAAAAGCTGTGCCGGGAACAACTGCAACATGCTTTTCACGGATAAGTCTTGAACAGAATTCGTCTGATGTAAGACCTGTATTTTTTATGCACGGAAATACATAAAATGCACCTTCAGGCTCAAAGCAATCAAGGCCCATTCTTCTGAAGCTGCTTACTACAAGACGTCGTCTTAAATCGTATTCACTACGCATTTTTTCGATATCTTCATCACCGTTTTTAAGTGCTTCTATTGCAGCATACTGGGCAGTTGTAGGTGCTGACATAATTGCATACTGATGAATAATTGTCATTTTTGCAATCAACTCTGCAGGGCCTAAAGCATAGCCCAGACGCCATCCTGTCATGGCATATGACTTTGAAAATCCGTTTACAACTATTGTTTTTTCTTTCATTCCGTCAATTTCTGCAAAAGACACGTGTCTTTCTTCACCGTAATTGAGTTCGGCATAAATTTCGTCTGAAAGAACAATTATATTATGCTTTCTGATAACCTCTGCTATTCCCTCAAGATGCTCTCTTTTCATAACTGCACCTGTGGGGTTATTGGGGAAAGGCAGAATAAGAAGTTTTGTTTTGTCTGTAATGTTTTCTTCAAGCTGTTCGGGAGTAAGACGGAATTCATCTTCCGCTTTTGTTTCGATAACAACAGGTTTTCCCCCTGCAAGATAGGTCATCGGCTCATAACAAACAAAACAAGGTTGAGGGATAAGCACCTCGTCACCTGAGGAAATAAGGCTTCTTATACATAAATCAATCGCTTCTGAACCGCCTACGGTAACCAGCACTTCTTTTTCGGGAGAATATTCAACATTGAATCTGCGGTTATAGTAGTTCGCGATTTCGCCTCGGAGTTCTGCAAAACCTCTGTTTGGTGTGTACCACGTTCTTCCCTTTTCAAGAGATTCTATACCCGCTGCTCTTACATGCCATGGCGTTGTGAAATCAGGCTCACCAACGCTCAAAGAAATTACATCTTCCATTTCGTTGGCAATATCAAAGAATTTTCTTATTCCCGAAGGCTTCACCTTTTTGATATTTTCATTAAGGAGTTCTTCGTAATTAATCACAACATCATACTCCTTTGGTCTTTTTCCTCATCGGTGAGTTCAACACCGTTTTCCTTGTATCTTTTAAGAAGGAAATGTGTTGCAGTGCTCTGAACTGCATCAATAGTTGCAAGTCTGCGTGAAACAAACATAGCAACATCCTGAATTGTTTTGCCTCTTACTGTTACTGAAAGATCGTAGTTATCTGCTGCCATAAGATGAACAGTATCAACTTCTGAAAATTCAGAAATTCTTGCGGCGATTTCATCAAAGCCGGTTTCCTTCTGGGGTGTAACCTTAAGTTCAATAATTGCAGTTACACCTGAATTTTCAACTTTATCCCAATTGATGAAAGTTTTTTTACCGAGAATAACTCCGCTTTTTTTATATTCTTCAATTCTTTTCTTTATATCTTCTTCACTTTCACCCAGCATTGCTGATAATTCTTCTATTGAAAGAGATGAATCCTCATAAAGTAATGAAATAAGTTTATCCATATTTTCACCTCATAAATTATTTAAGGAAGCCCTTGATGATAATTTCTTCTGCTTCTTCTTCGCTCATTCCGAAAGTCTGGAGCTTAATGAGCTGATCATTATTGATTCTGCCGATTGCCGCTTCATGAACAATCTGTGCTTCATTGTGGTTTGCGGCAATTTCGGGAATTGAACGCACTTTCGCATTATCCATAATAATTGAATCGCACTGAACGTGTGCTCTGCAAGGTGCATTGCCTACGGCTCTGGGATAGAAAACCTGTTCAGACTCATCTTTTGCAACTGAACGTGAAATAATCTGTGTGCTTGCATCTTTACCGTCAAGGTTGATTTCCATATTAGAACGTGCAACCTGCTTACCGTGAGTCATCAGCTTTTCAATCATCATAAGCTTTGCTCCCGCTTTAAGATGAGCAGTTGTTTCACGTAAGGTTGAGTCTACACCCTTAATCTGTATCATTTCCATTTCGCAGAAAGAATTTTCATCCATCTCAATTTCTGTTGTGGGGTTCAGAACTCTTTCGCCTGTTCCCTCTCCGTCACCGTAATGCTTTTCAACATACTTTACCTTAGCATTTTTACCGATGTGGAAAGTGTGTATACCATCGTGTTCACTCTGTTCTGAGCCTGAGTTGTGAATACCGCAGCCTGCAACGATTAAAACGTCTGCATCGTCACCTATATAAAAATCGTTGTAGGTCAGGTCCTTCACACCGCTTGCGGTAACAATAACGGGGATATGAACACTTTCATTTTTTGTACCGGGTTTAACAATGATGTCAATTCCCGGTTTATCTTTTTTCGGCTCGATAATAATATTCTTTGTTGAATTTCTTGCCATACCTTCGCCGTTTTTTCTGATGTTATATGCTCCCATAGGAACGTCGTGCAAATCAGCAACGGCAGAGAGCAAATCTTTATCTACTTTATTTTCAATCATTTTCTTTTCCTCCCGCCTTATTATTTGCCTCTGAAATTACACGCACCGTCAAATTCTCCCAGAAGTTTGGGGAAAATTTCATCACGTGAGCCTTCTTCACGAATTTTTCCGTTTGCAATAACAATAATTTTATCTGCAACAGACATAATTCTTTCCTGATGTGAAATGAGAACTATTGACTGATTGCGTTTGTTTTTCATAACCTTGAAAGTTTCAACAAGCATTGTGAAGCTCCACAGGTCGATACCTGCTTCCGGCTCGTCAAAGATTGCAAGCTTAAGCTCTCTTGCCATAATTGATGCAATTTCAACTCGCTTTACTTCACCGCCTGAAAGAGAAGCATCTACCTCACGGTTAAGATATTCTTTTGAGCAAAGACCTACATTTGTAAGGTAAGAACAGCAAAGGTCTTCAGGCAATTCACTTCCGTGAGCAAGTGAAAGAAGTCTCCTTACAGTAATGCCCTTGAACCTGGGCGGCTGCTGAAAAGCATATCCGACACCAAGCTTTGCACGCTCTGTGATTGACATATCGGTAATATCAATTCCGTTAAATAAAATCTTACCGCTTGTAGGTTTTTCAATACCCATAATAAGCTTGGCGAGAGTTGATTTACCGCCACCGTTAGGGCCTGTAATTACAACAAATTCACCGTCGTTTATTGTAAGACTTACATTGTCTATAATTTCAAGTATTCCTTTTTGTCCTTCAACCTTGAAAGACACATTTTTAAGTTCCAGCATTTTTACCATTCCTTTAAAACACATTAACATCTGCATATGTAAAATATGCAACGCCTTGATTTGTTACATAATAATTTTTAATTCGTGATGATGCAAGATATCCGTTTGAATAATAATACAGCGGACAAATCACCCAGTTTTCCATAAGCATATCTTCTGCTTTATGAGCATATGAAGAATTATTATTTGTTACCTTTGAAACCAACTTATCGTATTGCGCATTATACCAGCCGCAGAAGCTGTTTTCCGATGTAAACTTATCAAGCATAAATTTCACATCATTGTATGGTGCCATCAAGCCGCCTTTTGCAACGTAGAAATCACCTGAATTTCTCAGCTCATCAAGCTTTGACCAGCTTACACTTTTCAGTGTACATTCAATTCCGAGATTTTTCTTCCACATTTTCTGAATAAGCTCTGCAGTTTTACGACTGTACGTGTTATCATTGAAAATATATTCAAATTCAGGGAAATCTTCACCATTTTCATATCCCGCCTCTTTCAATAACAGACGGGCTTTTTCTTTATTTTCTCTGTTTTCGGAAACATCAAAATAATCATTACCTTTTTCTCTGAATGCGGAAAATCCGTCTGAAATCAACGCCGATGCCGCAATCCCTCTTGACAAAGCTGTTTCATCAACCAGCTTTTCTCTGTCAATAGCAAGGGTAAGGGCCTGTCTTACTCGAGGGTCATTAAACGGTTTCTTACTATGATTGAAATATAAGAAATATGTTCCCAATTCATCATATGAATTAAAGTCTCTTTTCCTTGCCACACTCTCAATTTTATCTTCCGGCAGAGAAGAGGAAAATAACACATCGTTACTTTTAAACATTTCAAGACCTTCATTGCCGTCAGCAACAAATCTGAACTTAATAGCCTTCAGTTTAACATTTTCGCTGTCACGGAAATCTTCGTTAGGTACAAGGTCGAGATAACTTCCTTCCGTCCAGGAAGACAGGACAAACGCACCGTTACTTACAAACAAATCAGCATCTGTACTCCAGATTCTTGTATTTGGTTTAACTACCTGTTCACACAAGGGAAAGAAAGCAACCGATGCACATTTTTTCAGGAAAGACGGGTCTTTTTCTTTCAGCCTTACAACGAGGGTTTTTGAATCAGCCGCCTTAACCCATAGTTTGCTCATATCCATTGTTATATAATTTCCGTCTTCGTCGGTTACTTTATTCTGTTCTTTTTCAAAATCCTGCATAACAGTATCGTAACCCCGTATATTTTCAAACAAAAATGCATATGCCGATGAGTTGTACGGGTTTGCTGTTCTGCGCCATGCATAAACGAAATCAGACGCCTTGACATCTGTTCCGTTGCTCCACTTCGCATCAGAAGAAATAGTAAAAGTATAGACCTTACCGTCTTTTGACACAGTATAATCACTTGCTGCCGCCTTTACTGCATCACCGTTTTCATCAATCTTCATAAGACCTTCAAAACAGTTGACAAGAATTGTCTGCGTTTCATTATTCTGACAGAAAGTCGGGTCCAGGTTTTCAGGTTCAACAGAAATTGCTGCTGTTATTTTCCCCGAGGTTTCCATACGTCCCATCAAAAAAGAAAACAATCCCAACACCATTATTGCCACAAGTAACCCTGCAATAATGGAGATTATTCTGAACCGCTTATTTTTATTGAACAATACACGAAATCTATTGATTTTTTTTGATTTCATTTGTCTATACATCCTTTAATTCGAGCTAAAAAAACAAATTTTCTGCCAATTATATTTCACTATATATAATAACAAAAATCGAATCAAAAGGCAAGAATTAACTTTATAAAATTTTACCTTTTCAAGCGTTTATTTTTGGCTTTTTATCACAGAATAATACAAAGAGAAAATCTGCGGAGGTTATTTATGGCAACTAACAAACAACAATACGATAAAATGACGAAAAAAGCTTCCCCTCCATCACCTGTTCTTAAGAATTGCTTGAACGCATTCTGGATTGGGGGACTTGTCTGCTCAATCGGCGAAGGCTTTAAGTTTCTTTATCAGTCTCTGGAATTCAACGAAGATGAAACAAAAACAGCTGTATCCGTAACACTCATAGTAATTACGGCAATTCTCACAGGTATCGGCATATTCGATAAAATAGCAAAAGTTGCAGGTGCAGGTACTATTGTTCCCATAACAGGCTTTGCAAACTCCGTTGTTTCCCCTGCAATGG
>JAZQWT010000169.1:0-5126 GCA_045632485.1 Acutalibacteraceae bacterium | reverse complement strand
GAAAACAGACATATTCTTGAAGCAATTCAGTATAGAAGCCTTGACAGAAAATTCTGGAAAGTATAAAAAGAAAGTGTATTCGAAAAAACGAATACACTTTCTTCTTATATTCAATTATTGTCTTTCAGCATCAAAAACTGTTTCTACTGCCTTTTTGAAGAGCAAGTAGTCATATTTAGGCTTCCAGTCGTCACCTACTTCAAGGTTATTAAACTCCTCTTCAGAGAAAGCCACGTCAATTTTTGATACGCCTTTAAGTTCACCGTCTTCTTTATATACAGTATCCCAGAATGCATGGTGACCGATATGGGTAACGCTTTCGGGAATATATACATAAGAAAGAGCCTGATTATAACTGAAGGCATCCGATCCGATAAATTCAAGACCCTCGGGCAATGAATTATAAACCTCACCAAGTGCTTTTTCATTTTTGAAACTAGTGTCTGTCACTTTATCCGATTTATATGTATAAACATTTGTAAGTGACGGAGTTGTACCCCATTGGTCAACTCTTTCGTGAAGCTTAAAGATTGCCAATGTTTCAATTCTCTTTAAACCTTCGGGTAAATAAATCACACGAAGATTTGCATAATTGAAGCACATTTCATCAATCTTTTCAACTGTTGCAGGAACAACATATGTCTGAATATCTCTTTCGTATTCGGGAGTAACCTCGTCTCTGTAAAGTTCTCTTTCGTAACCGTATTTCTGACGGAGATATTCATCGTGGTCACAGGGATAGCAGAGAATTGCAGTTTTATCTTTGTTATAAAGAACACCGTCAACATCGCAGTAGTTGGGGTTATTTTCGTCTACTTCGATATTCTGCAACGCCCAGCAGGAATAAAATGATTTTGTGTCCACAAACTCAACATTTGCACCGATTCTGATTGTTTTGATTTTATCGTCACAGTTAAGTGCAAATTTTCTTACTGATGTAACAGGCTTTGATTTGTCTTTTACAACTTCAAAGTTTGTTGCAGGGTCATTGTTACCTGCTATGTATTCAACATCTGAAACATAGTCGATTTCCAGCTCGTCAATATAACCTGTGTTACTGAATTTTGAAAGCTCATAGCCGTTTTTAGCTTCTGTGTATTCAAAGGTATCATTCTGCAAAGCCATAATACTGAAATAAATTGAAAGCGAAACAGAAACGATAATTACAAGCACAAAAATTATTTTTTTCAGCGTATAATTTTTAATTGGTTTACCTATACGGGGCGGTGCAAGACCTGGCACCTGATAAGTCCAGATTTCATCTTCGGGAATATCGAGAACGATAGGTTCCTCAACCTGATTTTTGATTTTTTTATCTTTTTTCATTTTTCAGAACCCCCTTAACCTTTATATCCGCCGGAGGTTGTTATTCCCTCTTCCTTAGCTTTCTTGTCAGTTACTTCTGCACGACGTTTGAGAACTTCCATAACCATATTCTGTTTTCTTGAGTCATAGTCCCAGAACAGATACGGAATTGCCATAAGGAAGAAGCCTATTGTGTCGATAATAATGGGCACAACAACGATGTTTCTTCTTGAACCGTCAAAGAAGAGGATTTCCCAGTTACTGTTAAAGCCGTATTTGAGAAGGAAGATAGGAATAATAAGACCGATAAATGATGTGATAGGTCCTGTAAACCAACCAAAGATACCTGCAAAGCTTTCGAGTCTTTCACCTGAAATGTATGTCTGATAGTCGCCGACTCTGATATTCATATCGTGACCTGCTGTTGTGGGAACAGTTTTTGTCATTTCAAGGAAGAACAGAACAACTACGCAGATTGTTCCGCAAAGAGCCAGGTTATCGCCTAAAGTCCACATAGCAACAGCAATAACAGCATTACCGATTGCACGGCTTAACTGATAGAAAATCATAATCTGCTTGTATGAGAATCTTTTGAGGAAATAGGGAGACAACAAATCGGGAGGTGTTCCTGCGAAAGAAATAAGCGCAACAAGCAAGCTGTACGGCAGACCGCTTAAACGGAATGTGTAGAAATAAAGAATTGTTGCAAAGGGAAGCATACCGTTACCCAACGCATCAATAAGGTCCTTAATTGTATTGATAAGAAGATATTTATTTTTAAGCACACCGAACATACCGTCCCAGAATTTAATCTGAACCTTTTTCTCAATAGGCGGCTGCGGCATTCTTTCTTTGATTCGTCCTGCAAAGAACATAGTAAACGCAACTGAAATACAGAAAGTAATCGGAATCACCCATCTGTAGAAGTTGATATCTGCCCATTCGTGACGGAGTGAGCCTACGATTGCAGGGAGAATAATTGCAAGAATAGAGTTGAATATATGCGATATTTTAATGGGATAACTACGCACAAGAATTCTTTCCTGAAGGTTGGGGCTGATACGTTTTGAACATTCTTCCAGGTTGTTTGCAAATCCGAAAACATTAAAGCATGCAAACAACAGGTTAGCCATCCACACTCTTGTGGGAACATCGGGAATGTTATAAATCGGCAGCCAACCGATAAGAATTACCATTATGCACTTCGGAATAGCATCGCAATAAAGTGAATATTTATATCTGCCGTATTTGGGAAGTAATTTTTTACGCCAGAAAATGTTTCTTGCACCAACCCATCCCGAATACAGAAAGTGGGTACCGAAGGTTTTGAAACACGCCTTGGCATTCATTCCCTCAAAACTGTTTAGTATGGTAATGAAGGAGCTTGATTGGTTAAACAACAACGAATAATCAAAGAGAATTGTTGACAAACCAAATAACATCATACCTACATAAACGGCATAAATTATTTTTTCTGTCTTTTTAGGCAAGAAGCCCAAGTTATCACAAACGTACCACCAGATAAGGGCAGTAATATAACCCAGAGGCATATTAAGAAGCCCGATAACAGAGAATGTCAGATAAGGCAGTTTGTAGTGGTGCATAATAAGGAAACAGCTTGACCAGAAACCGATATACTCAAGAGTTTTTGCACCTGTGTAGTTTGCACCAACGCCGAGAACAACATCTTTATACTCCTTGTATGGAACATATTTGCCTTCACCGGGTGTATTCCAATGAGTTTTGATTTCTGTGGCAAAATCTTTTACTTTGCCGATAATTGCATCTGTTTTTTCACTCATTTGCAGACCAACCTCCTTTATAAATAAATTTAATATTATTTAATATATTAGCACATATATCCAAAAAAAGCAACACAAACCATCTGTTTTTTACTTGATTTGTGTAAAAAACGTGATTATTTTTCTTACGAAGAATATTAACGATTTTTGAACAAAATTTTAACATTTGCATTTTTTTTACTTTTGTGATAATATATCCTAGCATTATTATGTGGATGAGGTATTTTTATGGCTGACAAATCAGAAAACAAAAAAACTGCCATTCAGTTTATAAAAAACACTGTTATGGGCTTTGTTGTAACGATTTTTGAAAGTCTTTCCCTTACCCCCTTGTATAAAATGTTCGGGTTTATCGGAAACGACTCAACAAGGCTTTTCGTTGCAAATACAATTTCTATTGTCATCTTCTTTTTCGTGAGATTCTTTATTAACTATTTCTGGGTTTTTCACAGCAAAAGAAACATCATAAAAATTCTCCCCTTGTTTGCTGTGCTTATTGCTGTATTTTCAGTTACAACAACGTGGGCAATTGAGGGTATGACATTTTTACTCAACCTTTCCCCTCAGCTTGTTGAAGCGTTGGGAAGCGACACGGTAATGTTTATTGCGAAAATGATTGCCACATTTGCGGTGGGCATTGTTAACTTTGCAATTTGTAAAAAATATATTTTTACGGAGGAAAAATAATGAACAGGTTTACAGGCAGACTTATGATTGAATTTGCTTCATTTCTTGGCAGAAGCGAATTGAAGAAGGTTGATTTTTATTCTTCATATGCCGTAAAGAAACAGAAAAAAATTCTGAAAAAGCTTATGAAGCAGAATAAAAACACCGTATACGGTAAACTTCACAACTTCAAGGATGTTAAATCAATTGAAGATTATCAGAAAATTGTTCCCTATTCTGCATATCCTGATTACGAAGAATACATAGACAGAATGGCAAACAAAGGCGAAAAAAATCTTATTACTAAAAGAGCAATCCCCAGATATGCCGAATCTTCAGGCAGTACAGGCAAATCAAAGCTTGTTCCTATGTCTTGGTGGGCACTGTGGATTTGTCAGTGCTACAGTTTCAGTGCACCTGTAGGATGTGCTTTCAAATACTTCAAAGAGAAAAAGGGAATCAGAATCCCTCCTCAGCACGGTCTTCTCACAATTGAAGTACTTGCTCATAAAACTCCCGGCGGTGCTATTGCTGGCGGACTTGCAGCACACCCCATGATTAATATGAAACCCGTTACTCATCTCTATTGCACTTCTCCCAGAGAAGTTATGTTCCCAAAAACACGCGATGCAATGGATATGCATTATATGAAACTCCGTTTTGCACTTGCAAGCCGTGATGTAAGTTACATCGGTACTGTTTTTGTAACAATGGTAGAATCAATGTTCTTCTATCTTGAAAACAACTGGGAAATGCTCTGCGATGACATTGAAAAAGGTACTATCAACGAAAGCATTCCCTGCCCTCCCGATGTGAGAGAAGCACTTATTAAGAAATGTAAGCCCGACCCTGAAAGAGCAGAAGAACTCCGCCGTGAATTCAGAAAAGGGTTTGACGAAGAGGCAATTATTCCGAGAATCTGGCCGAAAATCGGTTATCTTTACGGAATGGGCACAGGAAGCCTTTCTCACTATGCAAATAAACTCCGCCGTTACATTGGTCCTGACCTTCCTATGCACTATCTTGGATATGCAGCTTCAGAAGGTCTTATGGCTGTTCCCATGGAGCTTGACTCTTATGAATATGTTCTTCTTCCCCAGAGTGGTTTCTATGAATTCCTTCCCGTTGATGCCCCCGAAGGCACAACACCTCTCCTGATTGACCAGCTTGAAGAAGGCAAGGATTACGAAATCATCATCACAAATACAAGCGGTTTCTACCGCTACAAAATCGAAGACGTTCTCCGTTGTACAGGATACCATAAACAGTCTCCTAAACTTACTTTCCTTTACAGACAGAATCAGATTGCAAATATCAGCGGTGAAAAAATCAACCAGCATGCTTTTGCAATCC
>JAZQWT010000168.1:0-7132 GCA_045632485.1 Acutalibacteraceae bacterium | reverse complement strand
CGGAATTTTTTTCCATACATTTTTTAAAAAAATGTATATAAAAATACTTTACTTTTATAAAAACAGCCCGTTTCGGAAAATCATTCCAAACAGGCGTTTTTTCCAATATTATTCTGCAAAGCCTGATTCAACGAGAGCTACGAGAGCATTAACTGCTTCTTCTTCGTCAGCACCGCCTGCAATAATGCGGATGTCTGTTCCTCCCATAATACCGAGAGAAAGAACACCGAGAAGGCTTTTTGCGTTCACTCTGCGTTCCTCTTTTTCTACCCAGATTGATGATTTGAATTCATTTGCTTTCTGGATGAAGAAAGTTGCGGGACGAGCGTGAAGACCTACCTGATTCTGAACTGTTACATCTTTTACAAACATATCTGAAATCTCCCACCAATAAATTTGTTGCGCAAAAACATAGATATACATTGATATCTTGCCATTATTATATCACAAATCTTTCCCTCGTCAACAAAAAAAAACGCTTTTTGAAATAATTCATAGGGTAAAACAAACTACACCAAAAACATACACCTTTGTTTGTGTAATTTGACTATTTAAATTATGAGTTTTCGTCAGAAGCTCTAATCATAAAGCGTCAAACGACTGTGTTTATACTATCCTTCATTATATTATATTCATTCTGCATAAAAAGTTTAAGCGATGTCCACAGATTGCGACATCGCTTTTTATATATAATTGAAAATTATTTATCGGGATATGAAATCGTTCTGCCTGTTATGATATGTGCAAAAGTTCTGTAGAAATTATCGAAGAATTTCTGGAAGAAACCGAGGAATGTGATTTTTGTTGCAACATCCTTGCCGTAATTATCTTCAACAGATAAAGCTTCTTTAAGCGTAAGCATATCGTACCAGTGAACAGAATATGTATCGTAAACTGATGTATCGTTTTCATCAATAACTATCATTCTGTAGCCGTACTGTGTTGAGTAACGTTCATTGTTATAACGTGTGCTCAATGAGTTGACAATATCAATGCCCTGATTCTGTACACCGAAAGCATTTGCGTGGTCGTGACCCGAGAAAATTGCGAGAACATCGCCTTTATCTACCATAGCATCAAACTGACCGAAGTTTTCACCGCCTGAGCAGGGAGTTTCATTGAGTGTACCGTAGTTTTTCTGATTTTCGTCAAAGTGATAATACTCACCGTCGTTGATGATATGTTCAAAAGAGAAAAGAACCTTCTTGTCTGCTTTTTTAAGAACATCGTAAATTTCAGGCACAATAATATGCTGGAAAGCAAGTGAATAAACTTTTTCCCCACCGTTCTGTGCTTTTAATTCATCAGATGTTTTCTTGTACCATTCAACCTGGTCAGCCTTAACACAGCCGTAGTGACCTTTTCCGTCGTAATCATTTGAGTCAAACACCCAGAGATTGAATTTAACTTTTTCTCCGTCTGAAGACATAACGGGAATATTGTATGTACCACAGCCTGAAAGTGCTTCACCATCATCAACTGAAACGGAACAAGAATATGTATTGTAATAAGCCATAAGCTCTTCTCTTGACATTGCACCTGTTTCAGAATCGTGGTTACCGAATGTTACTGCAACAGGAATGTTTCTTGATTGAAATACTGTCATAAGCTTATCGATAAACCTTTTTGTATCCTCAGGGTTGTCACAGTTCTGAACATTATCACCTGTAACAACTGCGATATCAGGTTTTTCCTTATCACAGGCATAACCGATTGCCCAGCAGGAAGAATCCACATTATAATCTTCCAAATGGGTATCTGTCACATGCATAACTTTAAATTTTCCGTCTGCATTGAATTTCATAACTCTGTCCCCTTCTTCCGCAAAGGAAGTTATTGCAAAACTTCCCATTATCATAATAGCTGCCAACAAAAATGAAATGAACTTTTTCATAATTATCTCCTGTATAAATATTTCAGGGAACTCTTTCGAGTTCCCTTTTTATTAAAGATTATCAATACCTGCAGCTTTTCTGATAGCTTCTGCTTTATCTGTCTTTTCCCATTTAACATCGAGGTCTTCTCTGCCCACATGACCGTAAGCAGCAAGCTGACTGTAAATAGGCTTTCTTAACTCAAGTGTTTCAATAATTGCTGAGGGACGAAGGTCGAAAAGCTCGGAAACGATTGAACTGATTGCTTCGTCACTGATTTTACCTGTGCAGAATGTATCAACCATAACAGAAACAGGCTTTGCAACACCGATTGCATATGCAAGCTGAACTTCGCATTTCTTTGCAACTCCTGATGCTACAACGTTCTTTGCAATGTATCTTGCAGCGTAAGCAGCACTTCTGTCCACCTTTGTGGGGTCTTTACCGCTGAATGCACCGCCGCCGTGACGTGAATATCCACCGTAAGTGTCAACGATAATCTTTCTGCCTGTAAGACCGCTGTCACCGTGAGGTCCGCCTGTTACGAAACGGCCTGTGGGATTAACATAAATAATTGTATCATCATCCATAAGCTCTTCAGGAATAATGGGTTTGATAACATTAACAACGATATCTTTTCTTATCTGTTCAAGTGAAACGTCTGCACTGTGCTGCGAAGAAATAACAACTGTTTCAACTCTTACGGGTTTATCATCCTCATATTCAACTGTAACCTGAGTTTTACCGTCGGGTCTGAGGTATGGTAATGTGCCGTCTTTTCTTACTTTTGTAAGCTGTTTAGCAAGCTTGTGAGCAAGAGAAATGGGCATAGGCATTAATTCTTCAGTTTCGTCACAGGCAAAGCCGAACATCATACCCTGGTCACCTGCACCGTGCTGGTTATGTTCATCTTCGTTGCCTTCCTTGATTTCTGCTGAATTGTCAACGCCCAGAGCAATATCAGGTGACTGCTCGTGGATTGCAAGTAAAACTGCACAAGTGTTGCCGTCGAAGCCTTTACGAGCATCGTCATAGCCGATGTCACAAACTGCTTCTCTTGCGATTTTTGCAACTTCAATATCTGCAGTTGTTGTAATTTCACCCATAATAAGAATCTGACCTGTTGTGCATGTTGTTTCGCATGCAACACGACCATTGGGGTCCTGTGCCATAATTGCATCAAGAACTGCGTCAGAAATTCTGTCGCATATTTTATCGGGATGACCTTCTGTCACCGATTCTGATGTAAAAAGAAATTTTGCCATAATTCTACTTCCTTTCATTCACACTAAAAAATCCGCAGGGAAACCTGCGGATTTGTTTGACTTATCTTCCGGTCAAAAGCCGCAGGATTTAGCACCTTGCCAATGCAGGTTGCCGAGCTTCTCAGGGCCTGTTCCCTCCGCTACTCTTAATAAGAAATATTTAATTTACAAGTATATTCTATTATATAATCAGCAGTTTGTCAAGTGTTTAACAATAATGTTTACATTTTAGCCACTTTTTTCAGCTTATCAACCAGCATAAATATAATAGGATATGCAACCACACTCAATGTTACACCTTTTACAACATTTATGATACACGCATATGAAAGATAGCCTATGAGAAATTCATCTGTAATTATCTGACCTACAAAATATTTGAAATAAAGAGGTGCAATAAAATAGTTTGCTGCAGCACCTATTCCCACAAGAGCAAGACAGCCTATAACAGCAGAAATAAGCACAGAAACACTCTTTTTCATTTTCTTTGCAAATTCATTATAGCAAAGCACGAAGGGAACTATATAAGCACTGCCTACAACAAAATTCATCAGGTCACCGAATCCCATTGTTGAACCGAGACCTTTTATAAATACATGAATAAGGTTTTTAAGCAGTTCAATCAGTACGCCTGCAACGGGTCCGAAGCAAATACCGCCGATAAGTGCGGAAATGTCGCTGAAATCAAATTTAAGAAAGGCAAACGGACCTGTAAACAACGGGAAGTCAAGCATATAAAGAACTTCTGCAATAGCAGTGAGCATTGCTATTGCCACCATCTTATAAACGTTGTTTTTTTGCTTTTTATTTGTGTTCATTTCGATTCCTCCAAAAAAATATGCCCTGCGAAATATCACAGGGCAAAAACAGCATAAAAATCTTTCTTCCATCCGGACTATACCGTCGGCTTCGGAGTTTCACCGAATCAACCATTATCTGGCTCGTGGGCTTTACCACCGGTGGGGAATCTCACCCCGCCCTGAAAGTTGTATTGTATTTATAAAATTACATTTCTTCAACGAATTTAACGATATCGCCTACAGTTTTGAAATTTTCAAGTTCTTCATCAGGAACTTCAACTTCGAAACAGTCTTCAAGTGACATAGCAAGGTCAATCAAGTCAAGGCTGTCTGCATCAAGATCCTCCATGAGAACTGTATCTTCTGTAATATCGTCCTCTGAAATACCAAACTGCTCGCTGATAATTTTTTTGATTTTTTCCAATGCCATAGATATTCATCCTTTCTCCGTGTACATTTGATGTACTATTCATAATATAATAACTCTGTTTCGATTTGTCAAGATATTTTAAAAAAGTTTGGCATTAAAAATTTTTCAACTTTTTAATTTTTGTTAAAATATACAAAAAAAATATAATTTCAAAAATAACTTGACAGGTTTTTGGTTACAAAATTGTAACTTTTAGTTTTGCAAGTTTTTTATTTATTTCTTTCATTTTTGTTTTTTCACACACCTGTCAGATTACTGACTTTTACACTTTTATTTTTGTTTTTAAGCAAAAAAATCGTCTTTTTGTGGAAAACTTGAAAACTTACATATGTGTGGAAAACTCTGTGGAAAATGTGGAAAAGGCTTATAAAATAAGGGGTTTTTCAATGTTTAAACAAAGTTTTCAACACTTTTTATTCTTTTTTAGAATAATATAATATTTTTTCCATTTATTTACTTTTTGCAAGAGTTTTTTTATTTCTACAATTTCAGGCACAGATTTTGAAATTAAATCACCCGAAAATACGAATAATTTTTGAAGTCAAGCAACAAAACAGTAACATTTTTATTTCTTTTTTCGCAAATTATCTTCGTGAAAAATCCCATTTTTTAAAATTTTTATTGAACTTGCACAAATCGACATCGCGACATATTACGACAAGGTACTTGACAAAAAAATACCCTGTCTGCCGGGAAGCAAACAGAGTTATTTTTTCAGAATCAGATTAAATATTTAACCCTATTTATGATATTTATTATTTACCTACGCAGAACTGGGAGAATATTTCATTGACTACTGCTTCACTCGCCTTTTTACCTGTAAGTTCAAGGAGATTTTCTATTGCACAATCAAGAGAAACATTCACAGCATCAAGTGTAAGTCCCATTTCAAGGGCATTTTTTGCCTCCTGAACACAAGTAAGAGCAGCCGATGTAGAAAGATACTGTCTCTCACCGGTTAACATTGCAGCACTTGTATCGATTCTGTCTGTTTCCAGAAGTTTCTGCACCTGCTTTTCAAGCTCATCTCTGCCGTCAAGCTTTTCTGCGCTTATTTCTACAATTGTATCAATATATTCTGCAATTTTTTCTTTTACGTTCTTTGTATCAAGGTCAGTTTTATTGATAACACCGAGGCATAATTTATCTTTACAGAATTCAAGCACATCAGTGTCTTCTTTTGTCAATTCCTCCGAGCCATCAAAAACTGCGATTACAAACTCGGATTTTCTAAGTCTGTCTTTAGCCATATCGACACCTATCGCTTCAATAGGGTCATCACTCTCTCTGATACCTGCAGTATCGGAAAGGTGCAGAGAAATGCCTCCGAGAGTTATTGTTTCCTCAACAACATCGCGTGTTGTACCTGCATAACTTGTAACAATACTTTTTCTTGAACCTACAAGCATATTCATAAGAGTCGATTTACCAACATTAGGTCTGCCTACAATTGCAGTTTTTACGCCTTGTGTAAGCACTTTACCGCTATCGTAAGTTGCGATAAGATTTTCAAGAGAATTTTCAACTTCATTGATTGTTGAAAGCATTTCATCCGTTTCAAGTTCTTCAATTTCTTCATCAGGGTAATCAACCCATGCTGAAAGATGGGCACAGATATTAACAAGTTTTGATGTGTTTTCATCAATCTTACGGCTCAATGTACCATCAAGTGCAGTAAGTGCTGCATCTGCAGCCTGTTTACCCTGAGCACCTATCAGATCCATTACTGCCTCAGCCTGAGTTAAATCCATTTTGCCGTTAAGGAAGGCTCTTTCTGTAAACTCACCTGCTCTTGCAGGAGTTGCGCCTGCAGCAAGTACCGCTCTCAGAGTCCTTTTTAGAACATAAAGTCCTCCATGGCAGGAAAGTTCAACTACATTCTCGCCTGTATAACTGTGTGGTGCTCTGAAAACAAGAGCAACGCAATCGTCAATATCACCATCACAATCATAAACTCTGCCGAAATGAGCTCTGTAGCCTTTTGAATTTTCAAGTTTGTTTCCGCTTACTGCATTGAAAACCTTATCGCAGATTTTCATTGCTTCCTCACCTGAAACTCTTATCATACCAACACCGCCGGCAGCTTGTGCAGTTGCAATAGCGGCTATAACTTTATTATCATCAAACATATTTTTCACCTTGCTGACTTGTAACATCTTCAGTAAATATTACAGCACCGTTTTCTCTTAAAGCTGACTGTACTTCCTTTATGTCAACCGTATGTGCATTTTCTCCCGAGTTGAATGCAACTGCACACGCAACACCTGCCGCCTCACCCATACAACAACAAATAGGCATAATGCGGATTGATGCCTGTGCCTCATGAGTAGCAGATGCACAGCGACCTGCAACAAGAAGATTATCAAACTCTTTGGGAAGCAGACTTCTGTAGGGTATTGAATAGAATTCACCGTTGCTGAAATATCTGTGGCTTGTGCCTGTACCTGCGGGATTATGGATATCAATATCATAATTACCAAGTGCAATTGAATCTTCAAATATTGTGCAGTCAATAAGGTCATCTGCCGTAAGCACATATTCACCTTTGAGTTTACGGCTCTCTCTCACGCCGATTTCATTAGCAACATATATAACCGTGCTGTCTTTGAAAGCTTTTGAATGTTTTTTAAGAAAATGCATCATTTCATCAATCTGACGTCTTGCAATTTTTTCAGCCTTACTTAATTCAAAGGGATTTGTAGGGTCAAGCTTTATAACCCTTGTTGTATTGAAATGCACAACATCGTTACCTGTGCCGAAGAA
>JAZQWT010000167.1:0-21948 GCA_045632485.1 Acutalibacteraceae bacterium | reverse complement strand
ATTCTTCGCTTCGCTCAAGAATGACACGTTTGGGAATGTCAGCGATAAATTATAAATTACCACTGAAATAAGAATAACAAAAAGGCCCCCTTGCCTAAAGGGGGCTGGCAAAACCGTAGGTTTTGACTGGGGGATATTTTTTTAAGTTTAATGAAATTAATATTTATCCCTCCACCGCTTACGCGGTCCCCCTCCCTTTAGGCAAGGGAGGCAACGATTAATTTTAACAACTCGATAAATTATAATTTACCTGTTGACGTTGTTTTTTACAAATAAAAATGCCGGATCCGGCATATAAACGGCAACACTGAGCATTTAAGACTACCTTTTTTGAGTGAATTGCATATATTCACACATTACTTTTAATAAAAACTGACAAAATTAATAATTTTTTATAAATTTACTCTTTACTTTTTCCCAAACCTGTGGTAAGATGATACTGCGAAGTAGTGTGAACATCTGCTTTTGGGAAGTTATACCCTTCGGAAGCTATTTCTGAATTGGTAAAAACTTTCAAGTATTGTTACAAACTTTGCAGTATAAGTCACACGTTTAGCCCGTCTGAACGCATGACGGGTAATATTCACGGAGGTGTTTTACAAAATGAAACAAGCCAAAAAAATGTTGTGCATGCTTCTTGTAATGCTTCTCGCTTTCTCTTCAGTTAGCGTAGGCGTTAGCGCTGCATACACAAGCTATGCGACTCCCGCATCATACGATTTACACGAAAGCCCCGTGCTTTCAACAGCTCAGAGAGGCTCTCAGCTCCTCGACTTCGTAGACGCAATGCTCTACGATATGAGAGACGACCTCTACATCGACATCACAATCATGAAACTTGACTTCACAAGCGTTGACAAGGCTCTTGACACAGTTGCAGGCCTTGAAGGCGAAGCAGGTCTTGTTGGTGGTGACGTTAAAAAGATCGACTTTGACGCTGTTCCCACAACAAGAAGAGGTACAGGCGGTAAAACTGACCTTAACATCCTCTATGAGCTCCTTTATTTCCTCAACGCTAACAGAGGTATTGTAGGCAAATTCCTTAAAGGTGAACTTGACCTTGGTATCATTGCATCTTTCGTAGACCTTGATTTCAACGTTCACAACCTTCTCATCGATATGCTCTATGAAATGTGCGTTGATGAAAGCTATGATGTTGACGTTGCTCCTGTTGACTACAACACATGGACAGCTGATAAAATTCTCCAGCACGCAGTAGATACACTCCTCCTTGGCGGTACAGCTGCTGATGGTGATGTTGTAGAAGGTTTGCTTCCCTCAATGGCAGGCAAAACAAACCTTAACACTCAGACAATCTGGGGTATTATCGAAAACGCAGCTAATGCAGCAACAAAAGACCTTCTCATTCCTTTCATTAAGAATGACCTCGGTGCACTTCTTGACGAAGCTAAGGCTGCTAACCCCCACCCCGCATGGGATTATATCAACATTTCAAATCTTAACCTCGATAGCTACGTATGGGGTCAGTATGACACAACAAACGGTATCCTTGCTGAACTCAACCACTTCCTCTATGTAGTTCTCAATCAGGTTTGGACAGGTGAAAAATTCTGGGTAGACGGCGGTAACGATAAACTCGAGCAGAACCTTGATAACGCTCTTGAAATCGTTTACAAAGAACTCGGCACACTCATCCTTCCCGCAACAGCAGAATTCGTCGACCAGAGCGATTTCGAAGATATGGACCTTCAGGCTAAAGTAGCTTATGTTGCAAAACAGTTCATCCGTTCAGAAATGCCTTATGTTCTCTGGGAAGATACATACGGTGAAGAACTTCCTCTCGAAAACCTCGGTCAGGTAGCTTGCTACGTTGTTTACTCAATCGCATCAGACATTCTTCCCATCAACTACATGGAAGAAGTTGAATACGGCTATGCAGAATGGGGCACAGACTTTGCTCTCTACATGCTCGCTGACATCGGTGCTTACTACCTTAACGGTGCACTTCCTGTTGAAATTCAGTACGGTTCAGGTGTAGAACAGTTCCTTAACGTTCTTGTTAACTGGGCTCTTCAGGATAACAACTTCGGCGGCTTCTTCAAAGGCTGCGGCGTTCAGGATTCAGACAGCCCCTGGACAAAGATTGACAAAACTGTTCTTACAGTTCTTCCTCTCCACAAGATTCTTGGTGGCGGCGCAACAGGTTCTTACGATCTTCTTATGAACAAGATCCTCAACAGCCTCCTTACACTTGATCTTGATACTTTCCTCAGCATCCTTTACAAAGCTGACTACAGCCTTCTTAACAAGACTATTCCTCAGTTTGTAACAGCAATTGTTAACGGCGTTCTCAACGTTATCGTTGCAAGAAATACACAGCCCGAAATGTTCTCAGCTAATCCGCCTTCAATTGATTCTCTTATCCAGAATTCAAACCTTGCAACAACAGCTGAAAAACTTCTCAACGGTCTTTACAACGCCGGTAGATATCAGTACTTCTGGGATTCACTTCTTCCCATCCTCAATCCTCTCCTTATTGATGAGAGCGAATACAGCTACAACATCGTTGCAGCTCCCTCAGGATATCCTGTAAATTCACTTGCTACTCTTGAAGCAAAGCTTAATGAGTGGGACGAAGTACGTGCAGAACCCGACGTATACGATTTGGACGGTGATAACTGGAACGAATCAGAAGACTATGTTCTTTGGAGATTCGACAAATTTGAAGCAGCTATTGACGATGCATGGGGTGTAGTAGATGGCTACAATGATGCAGTTCAGTGGGTTGCAGATGCTAACGAACAGCTCGCAGCAGCTAACGCTTCCGGTAATGCTGATGAAATCACAGCTGCACAGGAAAACCTTACAAATGCACAGGCAGAAGTTGCATCTTACACAGCTAAGAGATATGCAGACGCAGCTTATAAGGTTGAATACTACTTCAATAAAGCAAAAGCTAACCAGAACGAAGCTGCACAGTGCCACCTTATGAACGTTATCTATATGGCTGAATCAAAAGGTTTTGACGAAGGCGATTATGATGAAGAAGTATGGGCAAACTACGAAAAAGCATTTGACCATGCATATGAAATCTATGATACACTTCCCTATGATGAAGATACATATCTTCCTAACCCTGAACTTAAACAGTCAATGGTTAACGCAGCAAAGAATAACCTTCTTGACGCTATGATGAAACTTGAAGTTAAGCTTGCTGACCTTTCAGCTCTTGAAGCTTACTTCGCAGAAGTTGAGAATACAGTATTGGATGGTTACTCAGCTGAAACAGTAGAAAGATTCAACAATGCTCTTAACTGGGCTGCAGACCTTATCGCTGAAGGTATCCTTACAGCTGACAAACAGGCAGATATCGACGAATGTCTTGAAGAACTCAAAGCAGCATTCGAAGGTCTCAGCGAATTCGTTGAAACAATCAAACCCGTACTCGATAAGATTAAGGGCGACATTGATACAGCAGAAGTTAATGGTGTAAACCTTATGTGGAACCTTGCTACAAACCTTACACCTGATGCACTTCTTGACAACTTCGTTAACTCAGACGAAAACGGTACTCTTGAAGTTATCGAAAAAGTTGCCGGTCGCGTTGGTACAGGTACAAAACTTGTTCTTAAAGATACAGATGGTAACGTTGTTGATACATACGAAGTAGTTATCTTCGGTGACGCTAACGGCGACGGTATCGTTGATATCATGGATACAATCTGCCTTGACCTTTACACAGTATATGATGCATCAGCTAGCTATGCAAATGGTAGCGCACAGTGGTATGCTCTCAACCTTGACGCAAGTGCAAATGTTGACGCAGCTGACGCAGTTCTCCTCGATGCATATACAAACTTCACAGGTGCAATCGACCAGGGTTCAATCTATTAATAGATTAACTTACTGAAGTTTAAAACCTGAATTACAATCCGGGACAGGATAATTCCTGCCCCGGATTTTGGGTATATTGCATAATTTTACTCCCGGTGTATTGTTTATATTTCTTAATTTTTATTTATCTAATATAATTGACCTGAAAGAAAAATGATGATATAATATCAACGCAGGAGGTGACAATAAAATGAATTCTTCAGAAAACAAAACAAAAAAAATTATTAATATAGTTGCCGTTGTGGTAGCTGTTGCAATAGTTACGAGCATAAGTGCAGTTTTCGTAACTAAACACAAAAAGGCAGAAGCCGAAAATATTACAAAAGATAACGTTACATCTTTCTCAATTATCGGTAACGCAGATTCGGAAAAAGAAGACATTTATACCCAGTTAGTTACAAATAATAAAAATGAAAATGAAACGACTGACGTCGTTACAAAAATAAATGGCGAAAAAAATCCTGATAAGAATGACAAAAACAACAACAAAAAGCCTATGGGAGATTCCCATGACATCGATGTAAATGTACCCGGTGTTCAGGAAAACGTAGGTGACGGTCCCGTAAATAAGGATACTGCAAAGCAGGAAGCAAATGCTTTCGGCTTTACATGGGACCCTGTAAGTAAAGTTTTTTATTCAACATCCGACCCGTGGCAGAGACAGTTCGGCTACAACCAGTATTACGATACTATGGGTGGCTACGTAATGCTTTTCTATGATACAGTCAGAATTAAGTTCAATTACGGTGGTTATGACTGGCTTGTTCAGTTCTGGAAAGGTCAATACGGTTTCCTTCTTCTCGGTGCAGAAGCAGGTGTTTATTATAAAGAAGAAGGCACTTCTTCATCGCACTATGTCTGCTCAGATAATAACATGCGCCTTAAAATAGGTTATACCTGCTACAATAAGGGTGATGTGTTGTTCACGAGAGCGTACCAGGATACATGGTGGCTCACAGGCTTTGTTCCCGGCAGACTTGACAAATTTGCCGACAGAAGTCAGCTTAAGATGAAAATCAGAATAACTCTCAAGGATGCAGCTATGAGAGATGCTTTTGTTGCTGCTTTACAGCAGAGCGGTGTTGGCTTCTCATATGGCAATGCTAATACTCCTGATACTTTCTATACAAGCGGTAATGATGTGCATCTTATGTGGCAAAGTGACCGAAGCACAACCTCATAAGCAGGTGTATTTTGTCAATAAAATATTATAAAAAGTATTGACATTATTTCTTAAATGAAGTATACTATTAACGTTAGTAGGGTGTAACATTACCCATATTCACAATTGAAAGGAATGTAGTGAAATGAAAAAAGTACTTAGTGTCCTTCTTGCAGCAGTTCTTTGCCTTGCTTTCTCAACAATGGCATTTGCAGCAGAAGAAACAGAAACAGCAATTGATACAGAAGAACTCAGCAGCATCGTTGATGAAATCGTTGGCGCAGCAGGCGAAGGCGATTACGAAGACCTTGCAGGTGCTGTACAGGTTAATGCTGACAAACTTGCAGCAGCTTTCGGTGATATCCTTGAAGGCGCTGACACAGTAGCAGCTGACGAAGCAGCTGATTATGTTATCACAGCTATCAGTGACCTTACAGGCGCTGACATGGAAAACGTTAGAGAAATCGTTATGGATGCTATCGATGAATACGGCATCGCAGACGTTGAAGTTGTTGCTTCAAGTGAAGTAGCTGGTCTCGTTGACAAAATCCTTGAAAGACTTGAAGAATACGGTATCGACACAGAACCCGTAATCGACATGCTCGCATCAAGCAAAGTTGGTAACGCTATCATCGGCATCTATGTTGGTGAAACAACAACAGCTCCTGAAGAAATTGATCCTCCTGTAACAGATACAATCATCAACACAGGTAGCCCCTCTTCAGTAGCAGCATTTGCAGTTCTTGCAGTTGCAGCAGTTGGTGCATTCATCTGCACAAGAAAAAAGGCTGAATAATTTGTTCTTAAATAAAATCACCAGCATCATATGATGCTCTCTTTTTTTATCATAACATATGGATATGCAAATATTAGCAGTTTAAAGTAAATATTAATAAAATCATGTCTTGAAAAAGCAGTAACTTTATGATAAACTGAATTCATAATTTATTATCAGGGGAGGTAAATAAAAATGAAACTCCATACAAGAATTTTAAGTTGTATCATGGCCCTTATTATGATTTTATCTGTTTCTTCAGTTGGTCCGGTTGCAACTGCGGCAACATCAAACACAGGATTACTTGAAGAAATTGTAATTGAGCCTATTGCTCGTCCCAGAGTAACTTTTACGTGTACACCGATAACACGAGTTGCTAAAACTGCAAACTCAATGGAGCCGGGTACAACCATAGTAAAAGCGACACCTTCAGGTATCCCTGAACTTTCAGGTAATTACACCGCACAGGCTTATGCAGGCGAAACTCCTGCTGCAACAAAAATTGTCTTTCAATCAAACACAGTTGGTATTACACCGAACAAAATCAGTTGCAGCAACGAGACTGTTGTGCTTTCAGACTTGGTATATAACGGTGCAGCAGGTACATTTACTTGTGAAATTATAAGCGGTACTGCAGAAGAAGGTTCTGCAATTACTTTCACTATTGACTATGCGTGGACGGATGGCAATTCATATCAGGAAAAATGCGTTACTTTCGTTGAAGGTATTGCAAACGGCGGTTCTTACGCAGAAGCAAAATGTGATATCACAGGACTTTCAGGTGCGAGCGACCAGTATCATGTAGTTGCAGCTGCTTATACACGTATTCTTGGTGATGGCGTTTATTATGAACAGCCTGCGGAAATCATTACAAGTGCAGATGACCCCTATCGTACATATGGCGTATATAACCCTGCAACAGGTGCATTGACAGAAAATGTTGCATCAGGTTATAATACATCGATTTTCAGGGATGATAAAACTGCTAAACCTGCGGGACAGATGAATATGGCAGCAGAATTTTTTGTGCCCGGAACAACACTTGCTCATATTTATATAGATTCATCGGTAACAAAAACTCTTGACGACGCAGACATCAGAGTTGATATTAATGTTGGCCCTCTTTCAGGCAAAAATAATGGTAATCCTTATACTTGTATTGCCGACACATGGATTTCGACAGGTGTAAATGTTAATACTCCTGTCACATCAAACGATACTACAGTACAGGCTGCATTGGGCATTGCTATTCCTGTGAAGAAGGACTATGGTGTTAAGAAGTTTGAGCAAAATACTTCAATGACCTCAGTTACACCCGGCGTAGGTCCTTATCAGAATCTCCATACTTATGCTCTTACGGGTAAGGTTGCCAACCTGGTTGATGGTGCTTCTTATACACTTACATCAAAATACTATTCATATATGTATGTAGATGTGGCTTGGCTCAGAAAGTTCAATATGACTTCTGCTCCCACAGTTCCTACAGCAATGACTTTACATATTGTTGATAAAGGTGCACTCCGCGAACTTATCAATTATGTAATGACTAGTGACCCCACTACACCTTCAACACGTACACAGCAGAAGGGTGCTAATCCTCAGGCGTGGTTCTATCGTTCAGGCTTTTCACAGTTCCAGACTGCGTATGTTGAGGCTCTTCGTGTATATAATAATCCCAAGGCAACACAGTCTGAAATAGATGCAGCAACAAAATCTCTTCAGACGATGTACAACAATCTTCAGCTCAAAACAGCAGATTATAATAGAGTGAACGAACTTGATGATATTGCTGACGAAATTCTTGCCCACAAAGAAGCATATTCTGATTCAGCGATTTCTCTTGTAAGAGAAGCCCAGGAAATGATAACTAAGAGTTACTCAATTCTTTACCAGAGTTCAGTTGATCAGATGGCTGCCAATCTTGATATAGCAATTAAGAATGCAGTTCCTCTTAATGCAGATTATGAGGATGTTTATGCAGCAAAATCTGAATTCGCTGCTCTTAACGAAAATGATTATACACCCGAATCATGGCGGAAAGTTCAGGATGCCATTAATGCAGTGGATTATAATAAAAATGCACTTGAACAGGATTTAGTTGACGATATGGCTAAGGCTATCAGAGATGCTATCAATAATCTCGAGCTTCTTATAGCTGATTTTACAGCACTTGCAACAAAGCTTTCCGAAGCAAAAGGTATCGATCAGCAGCTTTATATTAACGGCTCCCTTCTTGTGACTCCTGTTGAAAATGCAGAAGCGGCAGTTGCTGATAATGCAATAAAACCGTGGAGCAAATCCAGACAAAGCGAAGTTGATGCACTCGCAAAGTCACTTGATAATGCAATCAAGGCACTTATCCTCAAAGGTGCATACAAAGAAAATCTGAAAGTTGCTATTGATGCGGAGGTTCCCGGTAAATCTGAATATTATAATCAGACTATTCTCGCGGAATATAATGCTCTCATTGCTGAAGGAACAAAAATGTACAATGATGATGCTCTGACTGTTTACGATCAAAGCAAAATTGATGAAAAAACAAAAGCTATCACGGAAAAATATGTGGAGCTTATGGCATCGTATGATGATTCCTGCAAACATAAACTTCTTGATAAGGCTGTTATTGAAAACAAAATCAACCCCACTTGTACAGAAAATGGTTCATATGATGAAGTTGTTTACTGTGCAGAGTGTGATGCTGAAATTTCCCGTGAGACAGTAGTTACTGATGCACTCGGTCATACAAGCGGCGAAAAGGTTACAGAGAATGAAGCTGCAGCTGATTGCGTGAATAACGGTTCTTATGATACTGTTGTATACTGCACAGTATGTGGTGCGGAAATTTCACGAGAAACAACCGTGATTGACGCTCTCGGCCATATACCTGCAGCGGCAGTTGAAGAAAACAGAACAGAAGCAACAGACACAGAGGCAGGTTCATATGAAAAGGTTGTTTATTGTACCGTTTGCAGCGAAGAAATTTCGCGTGATACAGTTGTAATTCCTATGCTTAGCGGATATTTCAAAGCAGCCGAAGGTACAACCACGGTTATAGATAAAGAACTTGGTTATATCTATGGCCTTGATATCGGTCTTGCTGATATTGAAGATTATGTGGACTATTCAGAAAGTGTAACTGTTGAACTTTCTGATGGCGTAGGTACGGGTTCTGTGCTCACAACATACCGTGGCGGAGACAAATGGGAAACATATATAGTTGTTGTTTTCGGTGATCTTAACGGTGATGGAGTTATCGATATTTATGATACGTCGATACTCGCAGCAATCGTAAATGGTGATATGGAACTTGAAGAAGGCGATGCAATTCTCTTTGCAGCAGACCTTAATGGTGATACCGCAATAGATATTTACGACCTTGCCATTCTCAACGCAGTTGTTAACGGTGAAACAGAAATTTCTCAGGTTCCCTTTGCGTAATTATAAAAAGAAAAGATAAAAAATCGTTGAACTCTCATAAAAAGTATTTTTTCAAACATGAGCGTGCAGCGAAATAATGCATTAAAAAAACCACCGATACGCAATGGGCGTTATCGGTGGTTTTTATCTTTTATTGTACACGAAATATTGCTTTTAAAACTACTCTATGGGGATTCAATGTTAAAATATTTCTTTGTGCATTTAAATTTTTATTAATCTGATGCGGTCTGATCCTTTGAAGCGAGCTTAACGTATCTTTTGAAGAAAGTAACTGCTTCTTCAAGTGTGTTTACAGGGCAACATTCGTTTGTTGCGTGTGTACGGGTGAGAAGTTCTGCACTTACTCTGAAAGGTGAGAAACGAAGTACATTGTCGCATATAGGACCGTAGTGATATGCATCTGTGCTGCCCATTACAAGGAAAGGTACAACAAAATTTTTCTTAGGGTCTGTACGGCTGCAGATTTCGTCAAGCGCACGGTAAGCCTGAGAATCTTTTGTGGCAAACTGTGAAACTTCTTTGCAACCGAGAAGTTCGATATCAATGTTTTTGTTTCTTACAACTTTTCTGATGTGATTTTCAACATCCTTAACGCTTGTGCCGGGCATCTGACGGAAGTTAACTGTACATGATGCACTCTGGGGAAGGACGTTTGATGCAGGGCTGCCTTTTGCCATAGTAACTGCTGTTGTTGTTCTTGTAAGGCAGGCTGCGGGAGGGAATTTTTTGCATATTGCAAGAATAATCGGCTTAAGAATCGGAATATTGCAGGTAACAAGTCTTGCAGGATAGCAAACACGTTTGCCCACACTTGTGAAAAGGTCGATCATAAAAGGCATAAGTTTTGCTTTGAACTGGTGTTTTTCAAGGTCATGAATAACGTCTGCAAGGTCGCCTAAGGCTGAGTGAACAGGAGGCTGTGATGAATGTCCGCCTTTGGCGTGAACGGTGATGCGATAGTCGCTGTAGCCTTTTTCTGCCATGCCGATACCGGCAATTGTCTGGTCAATGATACCTTTGATTTTAACAGTAAGGAATGCACCGCCTTCATCAAGAACACTGTCAAGACGAATTCCTCTTTCTTTGAGGGTGTTTACAATATCAACTGCACCTGAAAGTCCGTTATCATTAACTTCTTCGTCGTGAGCAAAACAAAGATAAATATCTCTGTCGGGCTGATATCCTTCTTCAAGGAGTGTTTCAATTGCTTCCATTACACAGATCAGGTGGTTTTTCATATCAAGGGCACCTCTGCCCCAGATGAATTCGCCATCATTGTGACCGCTGAAAGCAGGATATTTCCAATCGTCTTCTGTGCCCGGTGTAACGGGTACAACGTCCTGATGTGAAAGAAGTGCAATTGGTTTCAGATTGCTGTTTTTTCCTTCCCAGCGGTAAATAAGGCTGGCACCGGTGATTATTTCTTTTGAAAGATTTTTGTGAATGAGGGGATAGGCTTCCTCAAGGAAATCACGGAATTTTCTGAATTCTTCCCACTCTGTTTCTGCAGGATTTGTTCGTGCGATAGTTTTGAAAGTAAGAGCCTTACTTAAGTTTTTTGCAGCACGCTCAACGTCTGCGGTTTCAGGCTCCAGAGCCGGCTTTTCAAGTTCGCTTTTTTTAGGTCTGAAGAACAGGGCTTTAATGGCTGTGATTATTATTGCCAGTGCAATTACGCCTAAAATAATCAGAAAAATTTCTTTTGGTCCCATACTGGATTCTCCTCAACTATAAGTATACAAGAATTTTACCATATTAATATATAAAAATCAAACGAAAACCGCCATGAATATATAATATTTTGAGAAAATTTTAATTTTTTACAAAATTTAATAAAAAGTTATTTGATTATATTAATGAAATGTAGTATAATTATAATAATTAATGTAAAAGGGAGCGGTGAGAATGATTACCTTAGAAAATCACCTCGGTAAGATTGATATTTGTGAAAACTATTTCCGCAAGTTAATCGGTAATGCTGCAACCTCATGTTTTGGCGTAGCTGCAATGTCAGACGGTAATGTCAAACAGGGTATTCGCTCAAAAGTTTTCAGCAAACGTTCATATATTGACCAGGGCGTTGTTGTTATAAAAGAAAATAATGGTATTTCCATTGATTTGCATATTGTTGTAACTTTTGGTCTTAATATCAGAGCTGTAGTAAACAGCATTGACGAAAAAGTTCGTTACACTGTTGAGGAAGCAACAGGTATTAAAGTTAACAATATTAACGTGTTTGTAGATAATTTAAAAGACGAATAAGTTTTTGAGGAGTTTATCGATGATTACAGGAAAGCACATAATTGATGCCATTATTTCAGCATCAAACAACATAAATAATCTCAGAACCGAAGTAGATGCGTTGAATGTTTTCCCTGTACCCGACGGCGATACAGGTACAAATATGTCAATGACTATCGGTGCTGCTGCAAGAGAACTCAGACATTTGCCTGAAACTTCAACAGTAAGTGAAGTGCTTGATAAAGCAGCTTCAGCTTTACTTCGCGGTGCAAGAGGTAACTCAGGTGTTATTTTGTCACTCATTTTCAGAGGTATCGCAAAAGGTGCAAAAGGTGCAGAAAACTTAACAAGTGAAGTTATTGTAAATGCGCTTAAAAGCGGTAAAGAATCTGCTTACAATGCAGTTATGAAACCTACAGAAGGTACAATTCTTACTGTTATTCGCGAAACCTCAGATAAAATTGCGGAAGTTTATGAAAAAAATAATAATATTGACCCGGCTGAACTCTGGAAAAATGTTTGTGAGTATGCTGACGAATCTCTTTCACGTACTCCTGAAATTCTTCCTGTTCTTAAAACTGCAGGTGTTGTTGACGCAGGCGGTAAAGGTTTGCTTTGTATCTTTGAAGGTATGAAGAAAGTTTTCTGTGAAGGCGAAATTATTTCTTTGCATGGAGACAGTGCAAAACCTGTTGAGGCTGTTACAAGAGCTGTCAGCGAAGAAAATGTTGATATTAAATTCTGTTATTGTACAGAATTTATTATTGATAAAAATAAAGACCTTAAAGATGGCTCTGCAATTAAAATGAGAGCATATCTTGAATCAATCGGTGATTGTGTTGTTGTGGTTGAAGATGATGAAATTATTAAGGTTCATGTTCACACAAACGAGCCCGGTAATGCCATTCAGGCAGCTCTCAAACTTGGTTCACTTATGAATATCAAGATTGAAAATATGCGCCTTCAGCACGCAAATGCTGAATGGGGTGCAGGTGAAGAAGTGGAAGAAGAAACAGATATTCCCCTTGCAGAGCCTGAAAAGAAATACGGTTTTGTTGCAGTTGCTGCAGGTGAAGGCGTTTCACAGCTTTTCACAGAAATCGGTGTAGATAACGTTGTAAGCGGTGGTCAGACAATGAACCCCAGTACAGCTGATTTGCTGAAAGCGGTTAATATGACTGCAGCTGAACACGTTTTCATTCTTCCTAACAATAAAAATATTATTATGGCTGCAGAACAGGTTGTTCCTCTTACATCAAAGAAGGTTCATGTTCTCAGAACAAAAACAATTCCTCAGGGAATTACTGCTATGCTTAATTTCGATGAAAGTTTACGTTCAAACGAAAACCTCAACAATATGATGGTTGCTGCAAACAGAGTGCAGACAGGTCAGGTAACTTTTGCTGCACGTGACAGCGTCGTTGAAGGTAAGGCTGTTAAAGAGGGCGAAATTCTCGGCCTTGAAAACGGCAAAATTACAGAAATTGAACATTCACCTATAAAGGCCGGATATAAAATCACAAAGAGCCTTATAAAGAAAATTGATGCGTCTATGGTAACAATTATTTACGGTGAAGATTCATCTGAAGAAGAAGCAAATGAACTTGAGGCACTTATTTCAAATAAATTCGCAGGTAAGGTTGATGTGGCTGTGTTAAACGGCGGTCAGCCTGTATACAGTTTTGTGATTTCTGTTGAGTAATCGGAGATTGATATGGACATCAGCACTGATATCAGATATTTAAAGGGTGTTGGAGAAAAACGAGCCGAGCTTTTTTCAAAGCTCGGCATTAACTCTGTAGGCGATATTCTTGAATATTATCCGAGAATGTATGAAGATTGGAGTAAAGTAAAAAAGATTTCCGAAACAGTTGTGGGCGAGACGGTCTGCGTAAAAGGCTTTGTGACACACACTCCCACAAAGGCGCTTATAAAAAAGGGAATGACTATTTATAAAACAGGTATCTGTGACGGCGAAGATGTTATGGAGCTTACGATATTCAATAACCGTTTCGCTGCAGAAGCTCTTAAAGAGGGCGAAGAATATGTTTTCTTCGGTAAAATGGGCGGAAATCTTTATAAGAGAGAAATGACAAATCCTGCTTTTTCTGCATCTGAAGGCGGTGACAGAATCAGACCGATTTATAGTTCGAGTCAGAATCTCTCAACGAAGATTATTGAAAAAACTGTAAGAACCGCTATTGATAATGTAAAGGATACTTTGATTGAGACACTTCCTGATAAAATAAGAAACACATATAAACTTGCTTCACTTATTTTTTCTCTTGAAAATATACATTTTCCACAGTCTGAAAAAAATCTTGAAGTGGCAAGGAGAAGATTGATTTTTGAAGAACTTTTTATTCTTCAGCTGGGTCTTCTGCTTCTTCGTTCAAGGTCGAAGAAAATAACAGCTAACAGAATCACAGAAGACAAAACAGAAGAATTCTGTTCTTTTCTTCCCTTTACAATGACAGGTGCACAGTCAAGAGCAGTCAGAGAAGCAGTAGAAGATATGAAAAAAGATGTGCCTATGAACAGACTTGTTCAGGGTGATGTAGGCTCGGGTAAAACTGCAGTTGCGGCGGCAATTATTTATAATGCGGCAAAAAACGGATTCCAGAGTGCGCTTATGGCACCTACGGAAATTCTCGCGACACAGCATTATTATACTCTTGCAAAATTCTTTGAAAATACTGATATAAACGTGGCCTTGCTTACAGGTTCTTTACGCAAAAAGCAGAAAGACGAAATAAAAGAAAAACTTAAAAACGGCGAAATAGATTTACTTGTAGGTACTCATGCAATAATTCAGGATGATGTTGAGTTTGAAAATTTAGGTCTTGCGGTAACAGATGAACAACATCGTTTCGGTGTTGCGCAAAGAGGCAGTCTTTCGAAAAAAGGGGAAGAACCGCACCTGCTTGTTATGTCAGCAACCCCTATTCCCCGAACTCTTGCTTTAATGATTTACGGCGATCTTGATGTATCAATTCTTGACGAATTACCACCCGGAAGACAGAAAATTGACACGTTCTATGTTGATTATCAGAAGCACGAAAGGGCAATGAATTACGTCAAAAAACATCTTGACAGAGGTTTGCAGGGATATATTGTTTGTCCCCTTGTTGAATCGGAAGAAAGTGAATTGACTTCTGCTACGCAGATTTATGAAAATTTTAAAAATAACGATTTCAATGACTATACGGTGGGTCTTCTTCACGGAAAAATGAAGCCGAAAGAAAAAGACGAAGTGATGAAAAAATTTGCAGAGGGAGAAACACAGCTTCTTATTGCAACAACTGTAGTTGAAGTTGGTGTTGACGTGCCTAACTCTGTTATTATGGTAATTGAAAATGCGGAAATGTTCGGTTTGTCACAGCTTCATCAGTTAAGAGGACGAGTGGGCAGAGGTAAAGAAAAATCCACTTGTATTCTGATAAGCGATGCACAGAATGACGAAGCAAAAACGAGACTCAATGTTATGTGCAAAACTTCTGACGGTTTTAAAATTGCAGACGAAGATTTAAAACTCCGCGGTCCCGGTGATTTCTTCGGCTCACGCCAACACGGTCTGCCGAAAATGAAAATTGCAAACCTGCTTAATGATATGAAAACATTGAAAGAGGCTCAGGCTGAGGCTAAAAAAGTTCTTGCTGATGACCCGAGACTCCGCAAAAAGGAAAACGAGTTTTTAAGAAAAGCAGTTATAAATCTTTATGAAAATATGAAGGATTAAAGGTGAGAAAAATGGAAAAAATTGCAAGCTTTACAATTGACCACACAATTCTTCCTAAGGGAATGTATGTGTCACGTGTTGACGGTGATGTGGTGACTTATGACATCAGAATGAGAAGACCTAATGTGGAAGAAGTTCTCACAAATGGTTCAATTCACACTATTGAACATCTTTTTGCAACTTATGTGAGAAATTCAAAGTTTACTGATAATATTATTTATTTCGGACCTATGGGTTGCAGGACAGGTTGTTATTTCCTTACACGTGGTATGGACGGACAGGATGTTATAAATCTTGCACGTGAAGCATTCGAATTTATTGCATCTTATGAGGGCGAAATTCCCGGAGTGAGTGCAGTTGAATGCGGAAACTACCGTGACCACGACCTTGAAAGAGCAAAATCTGATGCTGCAGATATGGTAAAAGTTTTAACAGGTTATACTAACCTTGAGTATCCCACAAAATAAAAAAACCGCTGAAGTTTTTAAATGACTTCAGCGGCTTTATCTTTTTTAAAATTATCTTTTTGAACACCAATATTTAATTGTACAACCAAGTCTTATAAACGGGTTTGGGTTTACATCTTTTAAATCGGCAGGGTTGATTCCCATTGATTTGAAATACGGATAAAGTGTTTTAAGATTTTTATAAAATCTTTCGTAATTTTTATTCTTATTTTCAGTCCAGCCTATTTCTGCAACTGCACAGATTCGCGGGAAAAGCATAAAAGAAAGTTTATTGAAATCTCTTATATATTCAGACCATGCAGGTGTTTCAACGCCGAGCAGGTTTTCTGTTTTTTCTGCAGAGAAACTGTAGACTTTTTTTAGCGGTGTCATATGGTAAGGATAGTCGGAATAAAAGTGAAAGAAATCTGATTCAATATATTTACCGCCGTCTTTTATGAAATCTTTCATTATTTTTTTATTGTGGAGCCAATGCTGAATAATATTGCTTTCAGGATTTATTTTTCCGCTTCTGAGAGTGTCATTCCACATAATAGGAGTTTTACCTTTTAAGATAAGATGCTCTGCAATTCTGTTCATAAAATAACCCTGAAGCTGATGGAAGTTTTCAAGATTTTCTTCTTCAAGTTTTTTCTTGCAGTCTTCGCAATTTTTCCATTTTGTTTTAGGTACTTCATCTCCGCCGATATGGAAATATTGTGACGGAAAAAGTGGAATGATTTCATCTAAAAGTTCAAAAATAAATTCATAAACTTCTTCATTCCCTGCACAAAGAATATCTTCGAAAATTCCGTGTTTCATGCAGACATCAATCTGCTTTTTCTCGCAGGAAAGGTGCGGATAAGATGCAATCATTGCCATAGTATGACCCGGTAAATCGATTTCGGGAATAACTTCAATAAATCTTTCTTCGCAGTATGAAACAATATCTTTGATTTCTTCGTGTGTGAAATATCCACCATGAGGTTTTCCTTCGTTTGTACCGCCGAAAAGTGAATTTTTTCTGTGAGAGCCGATTTCGTTAAGACGCGGAAATTTTTTGCTTTCAATACGGAAACCCTGGTCATCACTCAGATGAAAATGAAAAACATTCATTTTAAGATATGCTGCGGCATCAATGATTTTTTTGATTTCATCGATAGTTAAAAAGTGACGGCAGGGGTCAAGCATAAAACCTCTGTGAGAAAACTGTGGTTTATCTTTTATGACGCAATCAGGGATTTTTTCTCCTGAATTTTTTAATTGCTCAAGAGTTTTTTCTGCATAAAATTTTCCGCAGTTTTCGGAAAAATTCACTGAGACTTTTCCGCCTTTTATTTCAATTTCATATTCATCTTTCCGGAAAATATTTTCCTGACGATGAAAAGAAATTTCAGAGTAATTTATGTCACTTTTATTATTTAAAAATTTCACCTCGTTAGGATATGGGATAAGAGGTAAATTGTTTTCCATAACATCACCTTCAAAAACAGGGCTGCCAAAGCAACCCTGAAATTGTAAATATTTTTATTGAATCAGATTTGTTTTAATTTGCCGAGATTTTTGATAAGATTCGGTACGCCTTTGAAAATAATTCTCAGACCTTTGCACATTTTATCTTCGTTGAGTATAACAAGAAGACCGTTTGCCATATCAGGACTGAAAAGACCGAAACTCATAGAAATGAAATTCTTAATTGGTGTCTGGAGAGCAACTGCGCCCATAAGAGTATCTTCACCAAGGAATTTTTTAAGCATTCTGTTGAGTCTGCCACCCCATTTGCCGTCTGCAGCATCTTCGAGAGTGTTGAGGAAAGTAAGAGGCTGGCTCTTATCTCTCTGTGAAGGAGGAAGTGCTTTGCCGTAAACAGCAACGAACTCTTCGTCTTTAACACCTGTGATGTCAGCACCGTAGTAACAGGGAGCAGTTTCTTTGTAATCGGGAATTTCAGTCTCAACTGTTGATTCAACGAAAACAGTTGCCTCAAGTTTGATGTCACGGCTTGAAGCACCTACAAGAATTCTGAAGTCACCGCTTTCAACATGCCAGTCGCCAAGTTTTACATTGTAATAAGCAAATGCACGTTTATCGAGAGAAATCTCAAGTTCTTTTTCTTCGCCTGCTTTAAGGAATACTTTCTTAAAGGCTTTAAGTTCTTTTACGGGACGGTAAATTGTGCTTTCAACATCGCTTACATAAATCTGAGCAATTTCAGCACCGTCCACTGCACCTGTGTTTTTGATTTTAAATGAAACGGTAACAGTATCTGTGTCATTGATTTTATCTGCAGAAACTTTTATGTCGCTGTATTCAAATGTTGTGTATGAAAGACCGTGGCCGAAGGGGAAACGAACTTCTTTCTTTGCAGTATCGTAGTATTTGTAACCCACATAGATACCTTCTCTGTATTCAACTGAAACAGGTGTGCCGGGGAAGTAATTGTAGCTTGAGCTGTCACTGAGTGCCATAGGATATGTTTCAGCAAGTTTACCGCTGGGGTTAACGTCACCGAAGATAATATCGCAAACTGCACTGCCGCCTGCCTGACCTGTAAGGAACATATTGAGAATTGAAGGAACTTTGTCTGCCCAGGGCATTTCTATTACTGCACCGCCTGAAAGTACAACGACAACATTTTTGTTGACTTTAAGAACTTCTTCAACAAGTTTATTGTGAAGTTCAGGGATGTTAAGGTGCTTTCTATCGTTACCTTCAGTTTCGAATTCGTCTGTAAGACCGATGAAGAGAAGTGCGACTTCAGCATTTTTGGCAACGCTGACAGCTTCTGAAATATATGATTCAGCACTCTTTTTGTCTTTTTTCTTTGTTGAGTAACCGGGTGCATAATTAAAGTCTATTCCCATATCTTTCATTGTGTCATAAGCACAATCAAGGCTGATAGGATTGATAAGTGAAGAACCTGCACCCTGATAGCGGGGAGTTTTTGCCATTTCGCCGATAACTGCGATTTTTGCATTCTTTTTAAGGGGAAGAAGATTATTGTCGTTCTTCATAAGAACCATACACTGACCTGCGATTTCACGTGCGATTTTGTGATGCTCTGCAGGGTCGTATGTATAATTGCCGATGCTCTTTTCTGCCTTTTCAACAAGTTTAAGGATCCTCGCACAAGCAGTATCAAGAACTTTTTCATCAAGAGTACCGTTTTTAACTGCTTCAACAATCTGGCGTGTACCTTCGCCTGAAGATGTGGGCATTTCGATTTCCTGACCTGCAATAAGTCCGGGAACACGTTCGTTTTCTGCACCCCAGTCAGTAATAACGAGGTTCTCAAATCCCCAGTTGTCACGAAGGACATCTGTGAGAAGCCATTTGTTTTCTGCACCGTAAGTTCCGTTAACACGGTTATAACAGCACATAACTGTCCAGGGCTGAGCTTTTTTAACAGCGATTTCAAAGGGAAGAAGATATGTTTCACGGAGTGTTCTTTCGTCAATTACTGCGTTAACAGTCATTCTGTGGGATTCCTGATTGTTGGCAGCGTAGTGTTTGAGAGATGTGCCGATGCCTTTTGACTGAACACCGTTTACAAAAGCTGCTGACATTTCACCTGCAAGAACACCGTCTTCGGAGAAATATTCAAAGTTTCTTCCGCAGAGGGGAGAACGTTTTATGTTAGTACCGGGACCGAGAAGAACTGAAACCTGTTCTTTCAAGCATTCGTCACCAAGAGCCTGACCCATTTTATAAATAAGATCAGTATCCCATGAACATGCAGTTGCAGATGCTGTAGGGAAACAGATTGCAGGAACACCTTTAAGAAGGTCGGTGCTTTCTTCAGGGTTACCTTTTTTACGTATACCGTGAGGTCCGTCGTTAAATGCAATTGAACGGAGGCCTACTCTTTCTACAGGCTGACTGTGCCAATAGTCGAGTCCGTCGCAAAGACTTGCTTTTTCTTCAAGAGTCATTTTTTTAAGCATTTCCTGATATTTATTTTCTGACAATTAAATCACCATTCTTTCCCATAGTAATTGTATATAGTTATCATAACAGTTATTTCGTTAAAAGTCAATGAATTATCCTTGACATAAACCACGGTGAGTGATATAATTTACCTATATTGATAAATCGTAGACGGAGAAGGCTGTTTTCAACTGCTTTTTTTCAGAGAGCATCTGACATTGGCTGAAATCGGATGTAAAAAAGAGAGAACAGTTACCGCTCCCGAGAGCTGCCGAAAGCATTGATTAAGGCGGACGTGTAACCTGCGTTAAAGGTTATCAGAGTGGTCGTTTTATGCGGCAATACGGGTGGAACCGTGGGCAAGTTGTGCTCATCCCATATTTTTGGGATGGGTTTTTTTATTTTATAAATAATCTTAAGGAGAGATAAATATGATTAAAGTAAAACTCAGAGATGATATTCGTGAGTTTGAAGCGGGTATCAGTGCAATGGACGTTGCAAAAAGCATCGGTGCAGGTCTTTACAAGGCTGTATGTGTATGCAAAATCAACGGTGAAGTGAAAGATTTGAGAGAAACTCTTAACGAAGACTGTGAACTTGAATTCGTAACATTCGATGATGAAGACGGTAAAAAAGCATTCAGACATACAGCTTCTCATATTCTTGCACAGGCTGTTAAACGCCTTTATCCCAAAACAAAACTTACAATAGGACCTTCAGTTGAAAACGGTTTCTATTATGACTTTGACAGCGAAATTACTTTCACACCTGAAATTCTTGAAAAAATTGAAAAAGAAATGAAGAAGATTGTGAAAGAAGAACTTCCTCTTGAAAAATTCGAGCTCAGCCCCGAAGATGCAATCAAGCTTATGGAAGAAGCAGGAGAAGATTACAAAATTGAACTTATCAAAGAACATGCTGATAAGGGTGAAAATATTTCTTTCTACAAGCAGGGTGAGTTTGTTGAACTTTGTGCAGGCCCTCATGTGCCTGATACAGGCAGAATCAAGGCTTTCAAACTTACTTCATGCACAGGCGCTTACTGGAGAGGCGACTCAAACAACAAAATGCTCCAGAGAATTTACGGCACAGCTTTCACAAAAGCATCACTTCTTGAAGAACACCTTACAATGCTTGAAGAAGCAAAGAAACGTGACCATAATAAACTCGGTCGTGAACTTGAAATTTTCACAACTGTTGACTGCATCGGTCAGGGACTTCCCATTCTTCTCCCCAAAGGTACAATTATCGTTCAGCTTCTTCAGAGATTTGTGGAAGACGAAGAAGCAAGACGCGGTTGGATGAGAACAAAAACTCCTCTTATGGCAAAGAGTGACCTTTACAAAATTTCAGGACACTGGGATCATTATAAAGACGGTATGTTCGTTCTCGGTGACGAAGAAAAAGACAACGAAGTTTTTGCACTCCGTCCCATGACTTGTCCTTTCCAGTATCAGGCATATCTCAACCGTGCAAGATCTTACCGTGACCTTCCCATGAGACTTGCTGAAACTTCAACTCTTTTCAGAAACGAATCATCAGGTGAAATGCACGGTCTTATCCGTGTTCGTCAGTTCACAATTTCTGAAGGACATCTTATGTGTCTGCCTGAACAGCTTGCTGATGAATTCAAGAGATGTCTTGACCTTTGCATCTTTATGCTCAAGACTCTTGGTCTTTATGATGACGTTTCATATCGTTTCTCACAGTGGGATCCTAACGATACAGAAAAATATAACGGTACAAAAGAACAGTGGGATGAAGCTCAGGGCGTTATGAAAGAAATCCTTGACGACATCGGCATCAACTATAAAGTGGGTATTGGTGAAGCTGCTTTCTATGGTCCGAAGCTTGATATTCAGATTAAGAATGTTTTCGGTAAGGAAGATACTCTTATTACAATTCAGATTGACCAGATGCTTGCTGAAAAATTCGGTATGGAATATGTTGACCGCGACGGTACAAAGAAAAATCCCTATATCATTCACAGAACATCAATCGGTTGTTACGAAAGAACACTTGCTCTTCTTATTGAAAAATATGCAGGTGCATTCCCCATCTGGCTTTCACCTGAACAGGTTCGTATTGTTCCTATTGCAGACAGACATCAGGATGCAGCATATGCAGTTAAGAAAGCACTTGAAGAAGCAGGCGTTGAAAGAATCGACGTTGATACAAGAAGCGAAAAACTTGGTTACAAGCTTCGTGAAGCACAGCTTGAAAAGATTCCTTATATGCTTGTTATCGGCGATAAAGAAGCAGAAGAAGGTACTGTTTCAGTGCGTAAGAGAGGTCAGGGCGATATCGGCTCAATGACAATCGCTGACTTTGCTTCACTTGCAGTTCAGGAAATCAAGGATAAGGT
>JAZQWT010000166.1:0-11232 GCA_045632485.1 Acutalibacteraceae bacterium | reverse complement strand
AAACGGCAACCAAATCACCCGCGCTTTCGGTGAAGTTGATATGAATATTGTTGAAGTACTTGAACGTCCCTGTTATATGGTAGGTCCTCTCGCACTCGTTATGCTCGGTTCAACAACCATGGCTGCAATCATTTGTTGCTTTACTATGTATTATGTTATTGCTCAGCACGACGGTCTCGAGCGTTATTGTGATTATAAGAACGTTAAACTTATTCGAGCTTTCCTTGTTCTTGTCGGTGTAGCGATACTTATCTGTCAGATTTTCAGAGGTTATACTCTCTGGGAAACATGGATATTCTACTGCGTGGGTTATGTTCTCTTCGATCTTGCGTTCTTCTATCGGCCAAAGAGAGTAATAGAAAACTACAAGAAATCTAAATCTGTTAAAGATTTTCTTGTATCATTTGGCGGTGACATAACTGTTCTACCTTTCTTCCATATTTTAATGGTAGGCTTGCTCGTTTTCGGTTATATTAATTTCCGATAATATGTAAAAATAAAAACCGTCATCTGCACAGAACTACTGTTTTTCAGCGGATAATATTTCAGATAATTATACTTTATAACAGTAAAGCTTAATAAATTAAAGTTTAACATCCGGTTCATAACAAAATGAGCCGGATGTTTTTATATTATTTACATTTATCAAAACTTGGGTTGAATGCGTAGAAATTCTTACTGTCAAGTCTGTCTGTTGCAATTCTCAAACCTTCACCAAATCGTTGATAGTGTACAATCTCTCTTGCTCTGAGGAATTTGATTGGTTCTTTTACATCAGGGTCATCAACAAGACGCAAAATATTATCATATGTCTTTCTTGCCTTTTGCTCTGCCGCAAGGTCTTCGTGAAGGTCGGCTATTGTATCACCGGTAGACTGAATAGTAGCTGCTGACCAGGGGAAACCTGATGCAAACTGTGGATAAATACCTGTTGTATGGTCAACAAAATATGAATCAAAACCTGATTTTTTTATCTCATCTATAGAAAGGTTCCTTGTAAGCTGATAAACTATTGTACCGATCATTTCAAGATGTCCCAATTCTTCTGTACCAATATCAGTCAATAAACCTTTTAATTCTGCATGGGGCATAGAAAAACGCTGACTTAAATATCTTAGTGAAGCACCTAATTCTCCATCAGGACCGCCATACTGTGTTATAATAATTTTTGCAAGCATTGGATTGGGATTTTTAATATTTACAGGAAACTGTAATCTTTTCTCGTATTGAAACATTAGCAGTCACAACCTTCTTTCTCCCACGGCCATGGGTTTTTAATCCATTCAACACCCTGTGCGTTTGTTGAGGTAAGTTTCCAACATTTTTCTTCAAATTCTTCACGAAGCATCATATATTTCTCTTTATAATTATTATACAATGCAATTGCATCAGTGTCACAAGTGTGAGTATCAAGATATAAGTGAAGATCCCACATAATAAATGCCGTCTGTGATAATTCTTTTAAAAGTTCGTTATTCCTCAGCATCTGCAGGCACCCCCGTAAAAAGGTTTGTCAAGGCAGGGGAATGCAGTACCTTTTTCAAAAGCTTTACACTCATCGTAAATTTCCGTGGCATTCTGAAAAGGTATATATGCCATAGCTATGGGTGTGCACTCAGGAAATGCACCGTCAGGCTGAATACAACATTTTTCAATAGAAATTCTTTTTTCAGGTTGACGGTAGTAATTATCGCGATAAGCACGCATATGGTTTTGGTGACAATCGTACATTCGTTGCAAATTTATTCTCCTTTCATAAGGTTTTCACTACCATAGTATGTACTTTGTCCTTAAATGTGAATTTTAACAAACAAAAAAGCGGTAAACAAATTTACCGCTTAAAAAATCAATATATAGCCTTGAATGATGTTTTATATACAGAGCCGTGTTTATAGTTATAACCTATATAAAATGCATCTCCTATATGAAAAATATTTTCACTTTCAAACTCCTGTGCAATATCATCAAGCTGAACAAATCCCTGATGTTTACCATTCCAGTCATAAACCGAGATAATGTTCGGATAGCTGTATATAAAATATATGTATTTTTCATCACTATCCATACCTTGCCTTGCTGTAGATTCGGGCTTAGCACCATTTACAACTTTTGTTATTTTAAAATTTTTGTCGAGAAATGCAAACTTAAAACCTAACGAAATACCAACTACGTATTGCTTAGTTGATGCATTATACGAAATCGAATGAATTTCCAGAGGTATTTTTACAGTTTTTGTCACTGTAAGGGTATCCTTATCAACAAAAGACACAACATCCTTATTTGGTGCACTGTTACAAACAACAAGACAATCAAGATCTTTATTATATGTCATATCATTGCCATGGTCAATGGGCACATTATCTTTTCTCGCTACTTCTTCCCATGTATCAATTCTGTATTTAATTATTGAACAACAGTTATTGGTCTTGCTTAAAACTGAATAGTATGCGTATGTACCATCCGTACATACGCCCTGAATAACATTATATGAATCTTTACCAATATTTTTGACAACAGAATTTGAATAAACATAAATATGTTTTGCTGAACCATAATCAATTGTTTCAGGATCATCAAAAAACACACCGTTAATATTATAAATACTTAAAAATAAAGATATTAGCGAATAGAAAAACGATATAAAAGAAATTGTAGATTTAGACATATTTTAAATTATGCATTTACTGCATTTTCTCCTGTTTGATTTTTTTATCAATAATATGGCGTTTTGAAAGTTCAGTTGTAACATCATCAAGTGTAATGCCCATTTCAATCATCAAAACCATTACATGGTATGCAAGGTCAGCAATTTCATAAATTGCTTCAGCTTTATCGCCACCTTTTGCACCGATGATAACTTCTGTACATTCTTCACCGACTTTTTTGAGAATTTTATCAATACCTTTTTCGAAGAGGTAAGTTGTATATGAGCCTTCTTTTTTCTCAACTTTTCTGCCGACAAGCATATCATAAAGGCCCTGATACGAGAAATCACATTCTTTATCAGCTTCAACAATATCGTTAAAGAAACAGCTTTCGTTTCCTGTGTGACAAGCAGGACCTTCTTTGATAACATCAACAAGAAGCGTGTCCATATCACAGTCTGTTCTGATTGAAACAATATTCTGCACATTGCCGGATGTAGCACCTTTTCTCCAAAGTTCCTGTCTGCTTCTGCTGAAGAAACAAGTTTTCCCTTCTTCAATGCTGATTTTGAGGCTTTCTTCGTTCATATATGCAAGCATAAGAACTTTTTTTGTGTAAAAATCCTGTACTATTGCAGGGATGAGACCTTTTTCGTCAAATTTTAATTCGTTAATATTCATTGATATTCTCCTTATATTCTCATTTCGATATTATTTTCAATTAAATACTTTTTCAGTTCTTTTATTGAAACTTCTTTTCTGTGAAAAATTGAAGCTGCAAGACCTGCATCAGCACAATCCGCGTTAAAAAGTTCAACAAAATCTTCTTTTTTACCTGCACCGCCACTTGCAATAACAGGAACAGAAACTCTTGAAGAAATTTCCTTAAGAAGTTCAATATCAAATCCTTGTTTCACACCATCAGTATCAATACTGTTTACAACAAGCTCGCCTGCACCTCTTTTTTCGCCATCTACAGCCCACTGTATTGCATCAATGCCTGTGTCAATACGACCGCCATTTTTGAAGATATGGAACTCACCATTTACGCGCTTAATATCCATAGAAAGTACAATACACTGGTCACCATATTTTTTAGCACCTTGTGTAATGAGTTCAGGGTTTTTTATTGCACCTGAATTTACAGAAACTTTATCTGCACCGCATTTAAGAACTCTGTCAAAATCATCAAGAGTATTTATTCCACCACCAACTGTTAGGGGAATAAAAATTTCAGATGCAACTTTTTTCAGCACATCAGTAAACAAACCTCTGCCTTCGTGGGATGCGGTAATATCATAAAAAACAAGTTCATCTGCACCACTGTCATTATAGAAATGTGCAAGTTCAACAGGATCAGCCACATCCTGAATTCCTTCAAAGTTGATACCTTTAACAACTCTGCCGTTTCTGACATCAAGGCAGGGGATAATTCTTTTTGTAATCATTACACAATATCCCCCTCGGCAATTTTAAGAACTCTTTCAAGGTCAAGTTTACCTGCATAAACCGCCTTACCTACAATAGCACCGTAAGTATTCATAGAAGCAAGTTTTTTTATCTCATCTTCAAAAGTAATACCACCTGATGCAATAACATCCAGACCTTTTATTTCAGCAAGTTTTTCATAAATTTTAAGGTTGGTACCTGAAAGTGTGCCGTCTTTTGATATATCAGTATAAATAACTGTTTTAACACCTGCATCGCGAAGTTTTCTGCAAAAATCGAGTGAATCAATTTCTGTTGTTTCAAGCCAACCGCTTACTGCAACTTTACCGTCACGGGCATCAACACCAACAGCAATTTTATCACCATATTTTTTCACTGAATCTTCAACAAATTTGAAATTACGTACTGCAACTGTACCGAGAATAACGCGATTAACACCAAGAGAAAGATAATCTTCAATTCTCTTCTCATCTCGTATTCCGCCACCAACTTCAGTAAAGAGTTTACCTGTCTCAGCGACGCTTTTAATAACATCAAAATTAACGGGTGCTCCGTCTTTCGCACCGTCAAGGTCTACCATATGAAGGTTTTTTGCGCCTTTTTTAATAAATGTTTCGGCCATTTCAAGGGGACTCGAGCCATAAACTGTCATACGGTTATAATCGCCCTCTGTAAGCCTTACAACATTGCCATTTCTAATATCTATAGCAGGAAAAATTTCCATTGTCTTTTCTCCTTAAATCTCTGAAAATGCTTTTAAAAGAAGCAGGCCTTTTTCGCCGCTTTTTTCGGGATGAAACTGCATACCGTAAATGTTTTCACAATTTACAACTGCAGGTACTTCAACATCGTACTCGCTTACAGCCAACAAACTTTCATCACAGTTTTTGCCATAATACGAATGTACAAAGTACATATAATCGCCCTCTGTTATATATTTGAAAATAGGGCTGTTTCTTACGAATTTAAGCTTATTCCACCCCATATGAGGAATTTTAAGGTTTTTATCTATATCGCCGTTAAAGGGGCAAATTTCACCTTTTATAAGACCTAATCCCTGATGCTCACCGTACTCGTAGCTTTTATCAAACAAAAGCTGCATACCGAGGCAGATACCGAGAATTGGTTTACCTTTTTTTGCTTCTTCAATAAGCACATCTGCAAGACCTGAATTTTTTAATTTATTAATAGCATCTTCAAATGCACCAACGCCGGGAAGAATAATTCTGTCGGCTTTTTTTATTGTTTCGGCATCTCCTGTGACACAAGCATCAAGCCCTAAAGCATTTACTGAACTTGTAAGTGAAAACAGGTTACCGCAACCATAATCTACTATCGCTATCATTGTTTTTCCTCCGATTAAAGCAAACCTTTGCTTGAGGGAATTTCATCTTTCGCTTTTTCATCAATGCTTACAGCTTCTCTTATTGCACGAGCAACCGCTTTGAATGCAGCTTCAATAATGTGGTGAGAATTTGTGCCATCAAGCTGCTTGATATGAAGAGTGATATCAGCATTTCTTACAAAAGAAATAAAAAACTCTTCAATAAGCTCTGTATCCATTTCTCCAACCTTTTCAGAAGGGATTATAAGGTCATATTTAAGAAAAGCTCTGCCACTGATATCAAGAGATGCAAGTACAAGTGATTCATCCATTGGAAGAAGCATATTACCATATCTCTTAATACCTTTTTTGTCACCAACAGCTTCTTTGAAAGCCTGACCGAGAACAATACCGATATCTTCTGCTGAATGATGGAAATCAACATATGTATCGCCGGTACATTTAACTTTCAAATCAATTCTGCCATGCTTTGCAAAAAGATCAAGCATATGATCAAGAAAACCGATACCGCTGTCAATTTCTGATTTCCCTGTACCGTCAAGACAAAGTGAAAGTGAAATATCAGTTTCGTTGGTTTTTCTCTGAATTTCTGATTTTCTCATCATTCTCGCTCCTTTATAATTTCATCTATTACGCTTATAACAGTTTTCATCTGTTCGAGAGTACCCATAGACATTCTGAAATATTTATCAATACGCTGGGCGTTAAAGTAGCGAATAAGTATACCTCTACTCCTTAATTCCTCATAAAGAACTGATGAGGGGATTTTATCGCTTTTTGCAAAAACAAAGTTTGTCTTTGAATCTGTAACTTCAAAGCCTCTCTTTTTAAGTTCATTCTTCGTGAAATCACGAATAACAATTGTTTGGGAAATTGTTTCTTCATAATATTTTCTGTCGAGAATTGCAGCAGCTGCAGCTTCAACCGAAAGAGTATTTACATTATATGGATTAAAAGAATATTTTAATTTTTCAAGGTCATCTGTAAGAGTCTTTGAAGCAACAGAAAAACCGACTCGCAGACCTGCCAATGAACGGCTTTTTGAGAAAGTCTGCGTAACCATTAAGTTCTGATATTTATCAACTAAATCAACTACACTTAACCCCGGAGCAAAATCAACATATGCTTCATCAATAATAACAACATTGTCAGGGTTAGTTTTAACAATTAATTCAACTTCATCATGTGTCAAAGCAAGACCCGTAGGTGCGTTAGGATTGGCAATAATAATGTTTTTACCTTTATTTACATAATCGTTCACATCTATGCTGAAATCATTATTAAGGGGAATTTTTTCGAGATTCACCTTAAACAAATCAGCAAAAACAGGGTAGAAGCTGTATGTAATATCAGGACAACAGAATTCACCACCAAGACCACCGAAAGCCATGAAAGCAAAAGCAATAACATCGTCAGATCCGTTACCGACAAAAATCATATCAGGTTTTACATTATAAAATTCAGCAATTGCTTCTTTAATTTTCTTAAGTTTCGGGTCAGAATATAAATTAAGTGAAGTTATAAGATTTTCATTGATTGTTTCAAGAACTTTGGGAGAAGCAGGAAATGGAGATTCATTCGTGTTAAGCTTGATATATTTCTTATCATTAAGCTGTTCACCCGGAGTGTAGGGGACTATTGAATCATATTCCTTTCTCATAAATCTACTCATTGGGATACCTTCTTATTTTTTTAATCTTTTGCTTACTGCTCTGCCGTGCGCGTGAAGACCTTCTTTATTAGCGAATCTTACAACATCTTCACCGACTTCATTAAGTGCTGCTTCAGAAAAATAAATGAATGAAGATTTTTTTATGAAATCATCAACAGAGAGGGGAGAGCTGAATCTTGCAGTACCTGAGGTTGGAAGAGTGTGATTAGGACCTGCAAGATAATCACCTAATGATTCGGGAACATTCTTACCGAGGAAAATTGAACCTGCATTTGTTATGAGATTGAGAAGTTCAAAAGGATTATCAACACACACTTCAAGATGTTCAGGTGCAATTTCGTTGCTGATTGCAACTGCCTGTTTCATATCTTCAGCTATAATAATTTTACCGTTAGTATCAATAGATGTTCTTGCTATTTCACATCTGGGAAGTTCAGGAATCTGTTTTTCAAGTTCATCTGAAACTTTCTGTGCAAGTTCTGCAGAATCTGTAATAAGAACTGCACTTGCAAGCTTGTCGTGTTCAGCCTGTGAAAGTAAATCAGCAGCAACATATTCGGGATTGCATGTACCATCTGCAAGCACAAGAATTTCACTGGGACCTGCAATCATGTCAATATCAACAATGCCGTAAAGCATTCTTTTTGCAGTTGCTACGAATACGTTACCGGGGCCGACAACCTTATCAACTTTAGGCATACTTTCTGTACCGAAAGCAAGAGCTGCAACTGCCTGTGCACCGCCTGTTTTAAAAATTCTGTCAACACCCGCAACTTTAGCAGCAGCAAGAATGGGAGCAGGGATGTTACCTGACTTATCAGGAGGAGTTACCATAACAATCTCTTTAACACCTGCGATTTTAGCAGGAATAGCATTCATAAGAACACTCGAAGGGTAACTTGCAGTACCGCCCGGTACATAAAGACCTACTTTTTCAATAGGAGTAATTTTCTGTCCTAAAATAACACCATCTTTATCATTTATGATAAAATTGTTTCTCACCTGATGTGAGTGAAAATGGTAGATATTATCTCTTGCTTTTTCTAATGTAGCAATAAATTCTTTATCTTCTGAATTATAAGCTGTTTCAATTTCTTCTTTAGTAACTTCAAGACAGTCTATTTCAGCTTTGTCAAATTTAAGGCTGTATTCTTTAAGAGCCTTATCGCCGTTCATCTTTACGTTATCAATAATGTCTGATACAATGTCTTCAACACCGCTTTTTGTGTTGATATCACGGGTAAGTATATCCTCTTTTTTAGCATCAGCCATATTTATAATCTTAATCATTTTTTATCCTCCTGAAGTCTTACTTTCAATTTTTCCGTAAGCTCGTTAATTGTATCCTGCTTAAATCTGTAAGAAGATTTGTTAGCAATAAGACGAGCACTGATGGGAAGAATCTTCTGAAAAACAGAAAGATTGTTTTCTTTAAGAGTTGTTCCTGTTTCAACAATATCAACAATAACATCTGAAAGACCTAAAAGAGGAGCAATCTCGATTGAACCGTTAAGCTTAATAATATCAATTTCACGATTAAAAGATGCATAATATCTTTTGGCAATATTGGGGAATTTTGTTGCCACACGGATAGGTCTGTCAGGGTCTTCAACATAATCGTTTTTAGCAGCAACGCACATATTACATTTGCCGATGCCGAGGTCGAGAAGTTCATACACATCGAAATCGCCTTCATCAAGACAATCCTTACCTACAATACCGATATCAGCAGCACCGTGAGCAATATAAACTGCAACATCCGACGGTTTAACAAGCAAATATCTTACACCGTTTTCGTGGTTTTCAAAAACAAGTTTTCTGTTATCTTCATAAATCTCTGCACAGTCATAACCGATTGAAGAAAGGAGGTTATAAACTTTATCGCCGAGACGTCCTTTGGGTAAAGCAATGTTCAGCATTATCTTTCCTCCTTAAGTGTGCCATCAAAAGTATAGAGCGTTCTGAAACTGAAATCTGTGGGGATTTTATGTTCAACTCTTACCGAATGACCGTCAGAAATGAATTTTTTAACTACAGAAAGAAGTTCGGCAGAATTTCCGCCATTGTTGATAATAACAATTTCTGTGTCATATTCTTTTTTATTCGGATACCACAGATTAAGGTTATCAAGATAAATAGCAAAACCAACTGCTTCTGTATTTTTTCTGATTTTGTTTGCAAGGTTATCGTATCTTCCGCCTGCAAGCACAGCATTAGGAGCGTTTTTAACAAAGCCCTGGAAAATGATTCCGTTATAGTAATCTGTGTTATTAAGGACGGAGAAATCAACAGTAACATTGCAGTTATTTCTGTTTACTTTAAGTGCATCATAAATAACTCTGAAATCATTGATAGCTTCTGTAAAATCAAAGCCATCTGCTGACAGTTTTTCAAGTTTATCAACAACACAGTCAATTTTTCCGCTGATTGAAACAATTTCAATAAACTTATCAGCATCAATTTCATTTTCAACAAGAAGTTTTCTCAGGTCATGCATATTTTTGCCGATAATAAATTCAATAATTTTCTTTTTAAGTTTACGTGAAGAAATATCATATTTTTCCATAAGTGCTGAAATAACAGACATATGAGAAATTGAGAGAATATTTTCTTCATCGATTTTATCGAGGCTTTCAAGTGCAAGAATAATAATTTCTGAAATGCTGTATGCATCAAGCTTGCCTAAAACTTCAACACCGGTCTGCTTGATTTCTTTATAATCGTGAGTGTTTTTACCAATTCTGTAAACACTTTCGTTGTAATAAGCTTTAGTGAGATTTTCGGAAGAAATTCTTGAATTTTTCACAATAGAAAGTGTAATATCAGGTTTAAGAGCCATAAGACGACCATCTGAATTATTAAAAGCGATAATACCTTCACCTGAAAGGAAATCTCTGTTATCGCTGTAGAAACTGTATTCTTCAAATTTAGCCATACAGTACTTTTTATAGCCGAATTTTTCGAAGAGTTCAGCAAGTTCAATTGTAAGTTTGTCCTCAATCGGCAATGAGTTTATGTATTGCTGCAAAGGAGACACCTCCAAAATAAATATACTGATATATTATACTACAATTTATCGCTTTAGTAAAGTAAAACATTTCAAAAAGCGCAAAATAATTTTGCATATATTTATAATAATATTGTATATTTTGACAATACAAAAAATTGTTTACATTGAAAGGGGAGAGTGATATAATTTTGTAAATATAATGATTGAATAAAAATATTCAAATAATCAAGGAGAAAAAATATGCCTTTTTTCACTATAACATTTTGTGCGATTATTTTAATCATTTATGTCCTCGATAACTTTGTAATTATTCCGAAAACTGAAATGGTAACAACTAAAGAAAAACTGTGGTCAGGTCATAACAAAGGTTATATAAACCATGCTCTGCATCTGTCCGAAAAGAAAATCAAAAAAGGACACGTGTGGCGTCTTTTGTCGTCATCACTTCTTCATATCGGAACCTGGCACATTATATCAAATATTACTGCAACGCTCATTGTAGGTTATGCTGTTGAATCACAGCTCGGTGCACTAAAAACAACACTCTGTTTCATTGTATCTGTTTTTATATCAGGATTATATATGGCATTTGTGTATAAGCTTCCGGAAGGTGAAGGTGCGTCAACAGGAATTTATGGTCTTATCGCAGTATTTACTATACTTGCAATAAAAAACGGAACTGTTTTCTTTTCGCCTGTACCCGCAATAGCGTTAATTGTTTTAGCAATTTATACAATAGGCGGAATGCTATTAGGTAAAACTACTGCATTTGAACACATTTCCGGTTTTGTCGGCGGTATGTTATTCGGATTAATTTTGATATAATCTGCAAGGGGAGTTACAGATGAATAAATATTTAAAAAATCTGAATCGGATTGAGTTTGTTGTAACTTCCGCATGTACAGGAAATTGCAGACATTGCTCACAAGGTGAACACCGAATCAATGAAAGTATCAATAAGAATTTGGCAGCTGATGCAGTTGTAAAAATTTCTCAAAATTATAAAATTGAATCTGTTATGACATTCGGCGGTGAGCCATTACTTTGCGTAGATAGAGTCTGTGCAATTCACAGTGCTGCAAAACTAATGAACATACCACATAGACAGCTT